>CAMAPJ010000078.1 GCA_945860085.1 Synechococcus sp. UW140
CTCTCGGTTCCGTAGAGCTCCAAGAAATGGGGCAGGGACAGTCCGGACTGGAACTGGACCCGATTCATGGCCATGACAAACCTATCAATACTTGTGTACTAGCTTAGCCCGCTGGGGCTGCTTACGGAGTCTTCTGCCTAATCAAGTTACCTTAAAAGAGTCTGGATAACCCCAAGATTAATCTAGGCAGGCAGCTATCCAGACCATAACCTGCCATGAAATGGCAGCCAAATCACGCCTCGAACTCAAGACAGCCTTGAAGATTAGTGCCTCGAGAATTCGCTACTAAAGCGAGGCTTTTTCGCAGTAAGCGCCAAGAGAGTCAGTAGTCTTAGATATTTCAACTAGGGCACTTTTGCCTGAATCGTTAGCACCATCTCCGGCTTCTATCGCCGCAATAAATTTGTCCCAGGCTTGGGTCATATCTAGTATTGTGGCCCTTCCTTCTTCCGTCTCGACAGAATTAGCAATGCCATCAATATCATCCAATAGCGGTTTGATTTTTTCAATAAAGTCTGGCCCTGGTGATGCAAAGAGTTCTCCGGCTTGGCCTACGATAGGCTTGATCTTCTCGCACGCTGTTGCTACTGAGATAGTCTCTTGTGCTGGAGGTGTCGATTCGGATGAAGCGGATTCCGGGGCCTTGCAACTTGTGAGAGCCATCGCCACCAAGGCTAATGCGGTAGCTGTCTTGCTGAAATTCATCGAATCGAGGCTGAGCAGTTTTTGCTCATGCAATTACTGGCACATTCAACCTAGCATCTAGCCGAGAAAAGCATAGTGAGTACCCCATGGTTCTGACATGACGCAGGGTAGATCCTTGTAGTCGGTAGCAACAGCTACAGCGTGAAGCAGTGTGTTCATAAAGAAAATCTGTAGCCGGAAGGCAATCCAGGAGATTGCCGCTGGCTAGGAGGACTATGGATCACAATGTACACGGCTCTGCAATATTCTTTGCTGCGTATCAATACCTCTTGAGGCGGAAGCTCGCTATGCCCAGAGCTGGAGATTTCCATGCCTCGGCTTATTTTGCATACCTTTTCAGTTGTCAGTAGGTATGGAAGTCCGGTGACTTTCGGGAAAGTTGTCACTCCTGGGCTGCCACTCAGGCGGCCTGGATTAAGGGTAGCTCCTGGATCGGATTGGGCTCCTCTATTGGCTTGTTGATCCACACTTCTTCGGGTTGGCGCCAGCAGCGGATGCTCCGGCTCCAGCGCATTGGATTGGCCCTACGGGCGGTCTCGTAGACCTCTGCTCGCTGCTGGCAAATGGCCTTGGCAGCTCCACTGTGGCGCTGGTGGGGCGTCACGAATTTGATCGCGCTGTGGTGGTGCCGGTGGTTGTACCAATCAACGAACGAAACCACCCACTCACAGGCCTCGTCCTTGCTGGCAAAGGGCCGGCTGGGGTAATCAGGCCGGTATTTGACCGTACGGAACAGGGATTCCGAGTACGGGTTGTCGTTGGAGACCCTCGGCTGGGAGAAGGATCTGAGCACCCCCATCTCCTCGAGCCGTGATTCCAGCGTGGCCCCACGCAACTCTTCGAGAAGCCTGCGGCTAGGGCATTGCCGTTGTCGGCGTGCAGGATCAGAGGCGACTGCTGGCACTGGCGGCTGCCAAAGCCGCTGGGCCTGCGGTAGCGCTCCTTGAGGCAGGCCCGCTGTACCAGATCCGCTGCGATCTGGGCCGATTCGACCTCGGCCACATCCCAGGCCACCACTTTGCGGCTCCAGACGTCGACCACCAAATAGAGGTAGAGCCACACACCCCGCACCGTGGTCGGCAGAAAGCTGATGTCCCATGACCAGAGGGCATTGGGACGATCCGCCCTGAGGCGCGGCACCGAGCGCGGCTCCTGCGGCAGCCGGGCCCGTCCGCGGCGGTGGCACTGACCCGCCTGGTGCAATACCCGATACAAGCTTGATTCAGAGCCAATAAACAGACCCTGATCGGCCAGGGCCGGCACGATCTGTCCTGGAGGCAGCGCGGCGTACTCCGGCTGGTTGCAGGTCATCAGTATTCGCTGGCGTTCCTCCTCGCTCAGGCGGTGCCCCACCTGCGGGCACTGCCTTTACGGCGATCCACGCCGTCCCCATCACCCAGGAAGGTCTTCCGCCAGCGTTTGAGGGTGCGCAGGCAGATACAGGTCACACCGCAGGCCCTCAACAGGCCGACACCCGCAGCATTGGCCTCGCCGATCAACTCGATCACCTTCCGCCGGTGCACGGCGCTGGTCAGCCTTCCGCGTCCTCCGAACAGAAGGCATCCCACTTTTTTTGCAGCACCAGCAAGGCCGCCATTTCCGCCATGGCCTTTTCCTTGCGCTGCAACTCCTTTTACTCCTTCTGAGAAGCCTGCGGCTAGAGGGCTTTGATCTCCCGCTGGTCCTGGGCGCGGAGCTTCTCGAGCTCCTTCTGTTCGGCCATCGTGAGCACCGGCTTGGCGTTGGCATCTAGTGCCTCCGGCACGCTCGGCCTATGGCCGAGGTAGGGGCTGCCTGCCGCCAGCGGCTCACCTGCTCCGGGAAAAGACCCCGCTCGCGGCAGTAGGCGCTGAGCTCGGTGGCATTGAGGCCGGCGCTTTCCAGCACCACCGTGAATTTGCCTGCAGCGTTCCAGCCCTCTGGTTCCCTCTCGGATGACGGCACCACCTCTCCCTGCAACCGCCAGGCCTTCCTCCATTTGTAGAGGGTCATCACGTGGTGGATGCCCAGCTCCTCTGAAATCCGGGCCACGCTCTGCCTGTGGGACGGGTGCATCCGTCTCCTCACATCAGCCGACTGCTTCGCAGAAGCCTTTGGCTAGACGGCCTCGCTGTAGCGACGCATTGGTCATGTCCTCAAGCCCCCGGATGGATGGATCAAAGGGGTGACATCTTTCCTGAAACCGGGGGGCCCTGGTAGGCCACTCTGCGGCAGGTCGTTTGCGAACCGTCCTTTGGCCATCTGTCAACTCGTCGCTTGCGTCCATTTGATAAACGGAGTTGATAAACGCAGCCCCAGGCCCTGGGCGTGTCAGATCACCGCAACGTCAGTCCAGAACTGCCGCAATCGATCTGAACCTAAAAGCCGGCTAACGGATTTGAACCGATGGCCTTCGCTTTACAAAAGCGCTGCTCTACCACTGAGCTAAGCCGGCAAGGGACCAGGCTGGTCTGCCATGGGATTCTATCGTCTGTCCAGGGCCCAAAGCAGTAGCTGGGTGCGACTCTGGCAACCGGTTTTGGCCAGTAAGTTGGCGATATGGCTTTCTACGGTGCGGGGGCTGAGCAGCAACGCCGCCGCAATCGACTTGTTGGAGGAGCCCAGCAGTAGCTGCTCCAGCACCTTCGACTCACTACGGGTGATCTGGTCGGGGTTTTGGCCCATAGCCCAGCGCATCTCACTGGCTTGAGTGTTCCCCGGCGTATGCGGGGGCGGCCGCCAGGTGGTCAAAATTTGACCTCAATTCAGCTCCGGCGCTAAGGCCTTTCCAGGGGGGAGCCAGCAGCCGTTGTCTAATTCAGGCCCTTCGACCCTTCCAAACGCGCAGTTTCAGGGGCTGGGCTTGGCTGGGGTTCTTGTCCAACAGCCTTTTCTGGCTCTCCAGACTTGCTGTCCGGGGTATGGAGGCCATCTCCGCTAGCGCCATCGCCAGCTCCTGCCAGCGCCGAGGCCAAGGGGCCAGCCGGCCCAGGTTCCTTGGTCAGGCCAGGGCCCTGGGCCGGCTGGGTGGCGCTGGCTTTGACACCTGGTTTGATCACGGCCTTGGCACGCCGGATCGGCAGGTTTGCCACTAGGGCCGTGACCCGGTCTTCGGTTTCCAGGCTGACATCCACCTCGTCGAGGTCGATTTCCACATAGCGCGAGACCACCTCCAGGATTTCGCGGCGCATCTGCTCCAGCAGCTCTGGGTTGAGGTCGCTGCGGTCATGGGCAAGTACCAGCTGGAGACGTTCCCGGGCCGTGGTGGCACTGGCCCGCTGCAGGCCCAGCAAGCGATTGATTGTGTCGCGCAGGGTCATTGCACTCAAAAGATCTTGGTCTGCATCAGGCGGCTGAGCTTGGCGCGCAGGCCCCTGCCCATTTTTGCCGGATCCGGCAGGGGCACGTCCTCGCCGCGCAGGCGCCTGGCCACGTTGGTGTAGGCCAAGGCGGCGGGTGAGCCGCTGCCACTGAGGGTGAGGGGTTCGCCGCGGTTGGTGGACACAATCACTTGCTCGTCTTCCACCACCAGCCCCAGCAGGGGCAGGGCGAGGATGTCGGTCACATCGTTGACCGAAAGCATTTCCTGGTTGGCCATCATCTTGGGCCGCACCCTGTTCAACACCAGCTGGATCGGATGGATCCCATGGATGTTTAGCAGGCCGATCACCCTGTCGGCGTCTCGAACAGCGGAGACTTCCGGTGTGGTGATCACGATCGCCTCCTGGGCCGCTGAGACGGCGTTCTTGAAGCCGTCTTCGATGCCGGCCGGGCAATCAATTAAGACCACGTCAAAGCTGTTAGCCAGCATGCCGACGATTGCCTGCATGTCTTCGGGCTTAAGCCACTCGAGCATGCGGGGGTTCCCGGCCGGCAGCAGGGCCAGGTTGGGCTCTTGCTTGTGCTTGACCAGGGCCTGCTCCAGTCGGCAGCTGCCGGCGAGCACTTCCTGGGCTGTGAACACAATCCGGTTCTCAAGGCCCAGGAGCAAGTCGAGGTTGCGTAGGCCGAAATCCGCATCGAGCACGGCGGTTCGCACTCCCTGCCTGGCGAGGGCGATGCCCAGGTTTGCGGTCAGGGTCGTTTTGCCGACGCCCCCCTTGCCTGAGCAGATCAGGATATTGCGGGTCCGATGCGGGGTCACGTTGCCTGGTGGGGTACAGCGAGATTAGGTCCTGGCCAGGGAATCCAGGGACACAACCCGCCACTGCCGCAAGGGGCCCAGCTGGGCCTAGAACTACTTGACAGATCTCAACAGCCATGGCCGGCCCCAGCTCTCCCCATCAGCAGAGGCTGCTGGTCATGCCCGACGACGGTGTGGACGCGGTTGTCGAGCTGATCGACCAGGCCCGGGTCCAGCTGCTGCTTAAGCAGTTCAAACTTCAGTCAGAAGCTGTGGAAGCGGCCCTGCTGCGGGCCCAGCAGCGTGGCGTGCAGGTGAAGGTGATGCTCAATCCCCACACCTCTGGCGGGGATCGCTGGAACGACGACGCCTACGCCCTATTGACATCGATGGGGATCGAGGTGGCCTGGACGAGCGAGGCCTTCCCGGTCACCCACGAAAAGTCGATGGTGGTGGACCAGACCTATGCCCTGATTTCGACTTTCAATCTCGCTGATAAATACTTCACGGAAACCCGCGATTACGGCGTCGTCACCAGCAACATCACAGCCGTGAACCAAGTGCTCGCAGGCTTTGAGGCCGACTGGAATCGCCAGTTCTTCCAGCCTGATCTCAGTGCTGGTCTGGTCTGGAGCAGTTTTCACAGCCGCGGACAGATGGCTCGCATCATCGATGCTGCCACCAAAACACTCTGGATTCAGCATCCCAAATACGTCGATGCGGTGATTCTCGATCGCATCGTTATGGCTAGGGATCGCGGCGTCAAAGTACGGGTGCTTTGCGGCGGTAAACATGGCATCAGTGATTGGGATATCTACGACACCTTCAGTTCCCTGCGTTTGATGGAACGATTTGGCGTCAAAATACGCCGTCAAAAGCACCTCAAGCTCCACGCCAAGCTTATTTTGATTGATGGGCTTGAATGTCAAGTGGGCTCCATGAATATCGACCGCAGCGCCTTTGATGTGCGCCGTGAACTTGGCATCGAAAGTGATGCCCCTGATGTCGTTAATCGGCTACGGGAAACCTTCCAGGCTGATTGGTCCCAGGCCACCCGCTATCACCCGCCCGATCCGCTCGATCCCAGTCTGCACGAGGAGGGTGAGCTGCCTCCTGACCCCCATTTTGTCCATGATTGAGCTCCCTGAAAGCCCCGATGATCCGGACTTGTCGTCTCAAGTGGATCTGGCGCCAGCACCGAGCCACCGGGACTTGTTCTTCGGCATGATGCAGGTGGCCCTGTCGGCCTTTGGTGGCGGCCTTTCGGCCTGGAGTCAGCGAATTATTGTCGAGCAACGGCGCTGGATGGATAACACCAGCTTCCTGACCGGCTTGACCGTTGCGCGACTTTTCCCGGGGCCCAACCAAATCAACATGGCGGTGTATATCGGCGCTCGCTTCCAGGGTTCCACTGGCGCTCTGGCGGCGCTGGCCGGCATGTTGCTGGTGCCCTTCAGCCTGTTGATGTTGGTGGGGATGACCTACTTCACCTTCCGCACTTTGCCCCTGGTCGATCGCCTCCTGGCTGGGGTGGTGGCCGCAGCTGCCGGCATGGCCCTCTCGATGGGCTTCAAGATCCTGGATCAATACCTGCAAGATCGCGTCGCCCTGATGTTGGCTTTGGCCACATTCATGGCCATGTCCGTATTTCACATTCGCCTGATTCCGGTGGTGTTGGTCGCCGGCCCCCTAGCGATGGCCTGGTATTGGCCCCGGGGCTCCGCCGGATCGGGTCAATGACCGCCGCACTGCTGCTGGTCAGCGCCTGCACTCCCAAGTCGCTTGGGGATTGGGTTAATTTACTGGCCGTGATCCGTGATTTTCTTTCCTTATCCCTGTTTTCCCTGGGCGGTGGCAATACGTTGCTCTCGGAATATCACCATCTCAGTGTTGATGAGTACTGCTGGCTGACCTCGAATCAGTTTGCCGATCTCTATGCCCTGGCTGAAGCCGCTCCGGGTCCGAGTTCGATGTTGGTCGGTTTGCTGGGTATGGGGGCCGCCTGGCAGGAGGGGCCGGCTTGGGCCTTGCTCAGTGCGGTAGCAGCCGAAACAGCGATTTTGTTACCCTCCACCCTCCTGATGGTGATCGCTTCCCTCAGTTGGAACCGCTTTCGCGATTCGCCTTGGCGCATTGCCTTTGAGCGGGGCCTCGGCCCAATCACCCTGGGTATTCTCTTCTCCGTTGGTCTCAAGATCCTCCGTACCGCCGATCACGGGTTTACGGCCTATTTGGTGTCTTTCGTGGTGTGTGCCTTGATGCTCCGTACCCGCATTTCGCCCCTCTGGTTCATGGCGATTGCGGGTTTGCTGGGTGGTTTCGGTTTGATCTATCGCTGAGTCCCCAGATTGGTTCAGCTGGTTCGATCGCGATCGCACCAGATAGCAGCCGTGCTTGTTCTGCGTAGCCCAGGGGCGGCAGATCCTCTGGTCCTCGTGCCACCGCCTCGGCGATACGCAACTGCAGGGGCCGTAGTTGTAAGGCAATGATCCGTGCGTTGCGGTTGCCTTGGCAGCCGGCGTGGGCCATTCCGCGCAGGCGGCCCCAGACCCTCACGTCGCCAGCGGCGCTGATCCGCGCTCCTGGATTGACATCGCCGAGCAGCAATACCGAGCCCTCCACCTGCAGGTGGTCGCCGGAGCGCAGGGTGCCCTGGTGAATCGTCAGTGCTGCTGGGGCCTCGGTCTCTCTAAGGCCGTCGGCTTCATCTGGGCGCGCCCCTGGCGCTGTCTCGGCCCCTAAGCGGCGCAGTTGGGTGGCTAGTCCCAGGCTGGCGGCGGCCACCAAGCCCTCCGGTGCGGCGGCCTCCACCCGCCCTAGGCGCAGGCCGGCTTCGGCCAGCAGCGGTTCTAGAGCGCGCAGGTCGGCCACGGTTAGCAGCCAGTCGCCGGCGTCAAGCACCAGCTCCTGGCCCAGCCGTTCCGCCCTGGGTGGCAGGGCTCCCAGGGCATAGCCCACCTCTTTGACCAGGCTGGCGGAGGCGGTGGTGGCGGCTTCGAGCCGTAGGAGGTGGGGCTGGCCGGCTGCGGTTGCCAGCAGCAGTTGCGAGGCCATGACTTGAAACCCTGTCGGTGCGCGAGCCCGTTATCCCAGCACCTGGCCAGCCCTGACAACCACCCGCCTCCCCGGAAGGGCACATCAACCAGTGCTTTCAAATCGCCAGCTCATCCTGTCCGCTCAACCCCCGCCAGGGCAGCTGCCAGCGCTTGCCTCAAGGGGCCGCTCACGTCGCTGGGGTGGATCAGCCAGGCGATCTGCACCGGTTGGGTGAGGCTACGCACTAGGGCTGAGCTCTGCTCCAGGGCGCTGAGGTTGCGGCCATCCCAGAGTCGCAGCCCCCCCTTATAGGGGTGGTAGCCGCGACTCTGGTGTTGGTGCAGGCCGCAATGGAGTTCGGCCTCCAGGCCCCGGGCCTGGCAGAGCCGCCGCGCCAAGGCCAGCAGTTCCAGCCGTTGGGCGGGGGCCAGGCCGCTGACATCACTGGCTTTGAGCAGGCGCCGATCGAGCAGGCGCTCGCACAGGGTGCGTAAGCCCTCCGGCCCTTCCTCCCGCCAGCGCAGCAGGTGGTAACCGGTGCGCAGATCATCGTTGGCGAGAAAGTCGTCATCGCCGAGCTGCTCCGGGTGCCAGAGCCAGCGGGCCATCACGGCATCGGCCTCCACCAGGCCCGGTCCGAGCCGGCGGGCTGTGGCGATTGTCTGGCTTAACAGCCAGTTGCAGACCATGTTCAGCCGGTGGTTGTAGACGCTGCGATACATCAGGTTGCGCACCACCAGGTAGTGCTCCACCGCCATCAGGCCCTTGGGATGGATGGCGATGTTGCCGTCAGGGGCCAGGGTGAGGGCGGCCAGAATCCGTTCGAGATCCAGCTGGCCGAAGCGGGTGCCGGTGCTGTAGCTGTCGCGCAGCAGGTAATCGAGTCGGTCGCAATCGAGCTGGCTGCTCACCAGGGCCTTGATCGCTGGCTCTGGGTGGCGGCCATGTTCCAGCAGGTCCGCCACGGCGTGGGCGCTGCCGGGGGCGTAGGCCTCGAGGCGATCGCGCAGGGCGGGATACTGGCGCACCAGTCGCCCTGACCAGGCCTCATGGTGCAGGCCATACATTTCCTCGCCTGAATGGCTCAGGGGTCCATGGCCCACGTCGTGGAGCAGGGCAGCGGCCAGCAGCACGCCCCGGTGCGCCTCCAAGGCGGGATTGAGGGCGACCAGTCCATCGAAGGCCTGGCGGGCCAGGTGCAACACCCCGAGGGAATGGGTGAAGCGGCTGGATTCGGCTCCGTGGAAGGTGAGGAAAGCAGGTCCCAGCTGCCGAATGCGCCGCAGCCGCTGGAAGGGAGCCGTGTCGATCAGGTCCATGGCCAGGGCCTCGGCTGGCCGGCTCCGCTCCAGCCGGATCGCCCCATGCAGGGGGTCGTGGTAAGTGCGCTGGCTCATGGCTGGGCCGCCTGGCCAAGCTGGCCAGCTTGGTCCGCTTCCAGCCGGGCGACCAGGCTGGCGGCGGCGCTCTGCAGCCAGGGGTCGTTGCTGCCCCCTGGATCCAGCGGTTCGGGCCCCGGCAGCAACAGGTCGGGCTCGATCCCTTGGTTCTGGATGTCGCGGCCGCTGGGGGTGGCGTAACGGGCCACGGTCACGGCCAGGCCGCTGCCATCTCCAAGGCCGATCAGGGTCTGGATCAGGCCTTTGCCGAAGGTGCGGGCCCCCAGCAAAGGCGAACGGCCGTCGTCCTGGAGGGCGCCGGCCAGGATTTCACTGGCGCTGGCTGTCCCGCCATTCACCAGGGTCACCAGCGGCCCCGCGTAGAGGGTGCCCGGGTTGGCCTGTTGGGGCGAAATCAGGCCGTCTCGCCCCACGGTTGCCACGATCGGCTGGCCATCGAGCAGGTCATCGGCGCTGGCCAGGCCGGCCGTCACTAGGCCGCCGGAGTTGTTACGCAGATCCAGGATCACCCCCTCCACGCCACTGCGCTGGAACCCTTCGAGAGCCTCTCGGAACTGCAAAGGCACCGGCTCGCTGAACTGACTGATGCGCACATAACCAAGGGGGTGACCGCCGGTGTTGAGCAGTCGCTCACGCACCGGCCTGATCGCCACCTCCCGCCGTTCCAGCTCCAGCTCCCGCTCCTGGCCCTCGGCGGGGCGCAGGCGCACCAACACCCGCGAGCCGGCGGGGCCCCGCAGCCGGGCGGCGGTGCCCTCGAGTCCAAGCTCGCTGGTCGCCAGGCCATCGACCCGCAGCAGTTCCGTGCCACTGACGATGCCGGCTTGGTCGGCCGGGGAGTCCTCCAAGGGGGCAATCACCACGATCGTGGCATCGTCCCCCTGGCCTGGACCCTTGGGACGCAGGCCCAGTTGCAGTCCCACGCCGCTGACCGTGCCTTCGGTGTTGGCTTTGAGGCTGGCAAAATCGGCTGGCCGCAGCAGCCGGGTGTAGGGATCGCCCAGGGGCGCCAACATCGCCTCGATCGCTCCGTAGGCGTCCTCGCTGGACTGGATCGACTTCTCCAGGGCCTTCTGGCGCAGTCGCCGCCAGTTCACCGCCTCAAAGCGCTCGGGATCGACGTAGCCCTGGTTCACCAGGCGCCAGCTCTCGACCACCAGTTGCTGGACATCGCTCAGGGCCCAGCCGGCGCCTGGTTGCCCCAGGAGCAGGACTAAGGCCAAAAGTGGCGCCAACCAGCGCGTCGGATCACTTCGTACGGGACGGAGAAAGGGAGCGGCGCTCCTGCCCCCAAGCCTCTGAAATCCCGCTTTTAGCCGTCCTAGGGCCGGAGCCAGACCCCTGGAGAGCGGGGGCAGAGCCTGGGGCCCCGTCAGGCGGGGGCCTTCTGTTGCAATGGGTTGAGCCAGGGGTGGATGGGGTGTCACTTGGCTCACGGCCGGCTCAGGGCGATCGGTAGACTCTGCCAACCCAACCCCCTCGCTGCATGGCGAACTCCTCTCCCGCTTCCGGCGGATCGTCCTCACCGGTCTACGACTGGTTTCAGGAACGGCTGGAGATCCAGGACATTGTTGACGACATCGGTGCCAAGTACGTGCCTCCGCACGTCAACATCTTTTATTGCCTTGGTGGCATCACCCTGGTTTGCTTCCTGATCCAGTTCGCGACCGGGTTCGCGATGACTTTTTACTACAAGCCGACGGTGGCTGAGGCCTACGCCTCGGTTCAGTACTTGATGACCGATGTCAGCTTCGGCTGGCTGATCCGTTCGGTGCATCGCTGGAGCGCCAGCATGATGGTACTGATGCTGATCCTGCATGTGTTCCGGGTTTATCTCACCGGTGGCTTTAAGCGCCCCCGCGAGCTCACCTGGATCACCGGCGTCACCATGGCAGTGATCACCGTTTCATTCGGTGTTACCGGTTATTCCCTTCCCTGGGACCAACTTGGTTACTGGGCCGTCAAGATCGTCAGTGGCGTCCCCGCTGCCGTTCCCGTGATTGGCGATTTCATGGTTGAACTGCTTCGTGGCGGTGAAAGTGTTGGTCAATCCACCCTCACTCGCTTCTACAGTCTGCATACGTTTGTGATGCCCTGGCTCCTGGCGGTATTCATGCTTATGCACTTCCTGATGATCCGCAAGCAGGGCATCTCCGGTCCCCTTTGATCCCCTGTTCGTTAATCCCTTCCTTCACCTAATTTCCTCCACCCCCTGGGCCAGCCATGCACGTCCTCAAAAAGCCTGATCTGAGCGATCCCAAGCTGCGGGCCAAACTGGCCAAGGGTATGGGACACAATTATTACGGTGAACCCGCCTGGCCCAACGACCTGCTCTACATCTTCCCGGTCGTCATCCTCGGAACGATTGCTTGTGTGGTCGGTCTGTCAGTTCTTGATCCCGCCATGCTCGGCGACAAGGCAGATCCCTTTGCGACCCCCCTTGAGATCCTCCCCGAGTGGTATCTCTATCCTGTCTTCCAGATTCTGCGGGTTGTTCCCAACAAACTGCTAGGGATCGCTCTCCAGACCATGATTCCTTTGGGACTGATGTTGATTCCTTTCATTGAAAGTTTCAACAAGTTCCAGAACCCCTTCCGCCGTCCGGTGGCTATGGCTGTCTTCCTTTTCGGTACGATGTTCACGATTTATCTCGGTATCGGCTCTGTCATGCCGATCGATAAATCCCTGACCCTTGGATTGTTCTGAATCAAAAGGCTTCCTAGTTCGCCCTGACGACGAATCTCTAAACCCCAACCCCGGCCCATGGTCGGGGTTTTTTTTTGTCGTTTTCCTCGGCTGGCTTGCGGGGTACCCAGGTGAGCCAGCCCTGGGTACCCCGCAAGCGGTAGTGCCCGTGATCAGGGGGTGGTTCAGGCACTGCCCACGCTCGCCTCAGGCCCTAGAACGCTGCTGTAGCTGTCGACACGACACTGTTGGAGGGGGGGCATAGATCCCCTGCTTTGGGCCCCAGGGGAGGCCGAACAGAGACTCGGCAAGCTGTCGATGCCCGATGGGTCCTAACCAGACTGGAACTGTCTGCTTCGATCTTTGCCGATTGGCTCTGTTGATCCCGCAGCGCTGCCTCCTCAGCAGCGCTGCGGGCAGGTCGAAACAGCGATCTAGCTAGGTGCCTCGATCCAGCCTGAGTAGCCCAAGTCCTGGCGGCGAACGCCAAGGGCCTCCTGCCTTGTTTCGATTTGCAACAGGGCTAGCGGTGGTTTCTCTGCCGACAGCCTTTGCCCCAATTGGTTTGTCGCCCCCGACTGCGCCTTAGAGGGCTTCATCCAAAGGCCTGAACCGCCCCTGCCCTGAGTGGGTGTGGCGGTTCAGGGGTTCATGTGGTATGGTTTTGGACTGCGCAGGACCAACGGGGTTCACCCCCTGAGGCTGCTGTTAGCAGGATTGCTGAATGGCCGAGAGGCTGGGAAGCGATCGGATCGAAAGCTGAGGGAGGCGAGAGCCGCCGATGCTGTAGGTTCAAAAGGCGGAACCGAAAGGCGCCGCAGCCTGAAAGGAGAAGGAGAGGCCAAGAGATTGGCTTTAAATTTTTTGGAAGGGCGCACCTGGACAACTAAAAAAAGTTTAGGAACTGACGCTTTTGCTGCGTCATAGACCTGAGGCCCATGAGGAATCACTTGAGGTGATGAGTCGGGTTTTAGGGCTGTGGCCGATAAGCAGCAAAGGTGTGAGGTCCCGTCAAAAAGAAACAAGCAAT
>CAMAPJ010000079.1 GCA_945860085.1 Synechococcus sp. UW140
CGGCACAACCCCTGTGGGCTCTGTAATGGCCGCCCAGTCTCCAGCCCCCTCCCCAGCCGAGCTTCAACACCGCATCGGCGTGCAACTCCAGGCCCTTAGCCAGGTGTCGGAGGCGTTGATGTTTCGCCTGCTTGACCTGGAGGAACGGCTGGGGGCTGCTGAGCAGCAGCTCGGCAGTCTCCATGCCCGCGAAGACCAGGTCGTTGCGGGCATTGGCGTCGACACGGTCGAAATTCTGGCCCTCACTGAGGAGCGGCTAGCCCGGCTAGAGGACCTACTCAGCAGCCGCCGCCAACCGTTGGCAGGCCACGGCAACTCCACCTATGCCCTAGACGGTGGCTCCTACGGTGCCAAGGCCGCCATCAAGGCCGTGGCCAGCCCGGTGGAGCGGGAAGAAGCCTTCGATCCCTTCCCGGAAGAAGAGGAGCAGGCCTTCATGGATGAGCTAATTGCCTGATGGCCTGATTTTTGGATGCCTCGATCGTTAGACCATCAGCCCTGGAGCCAGTCGCTGGGAAGTTCGGAGCTGTAATCATCGGTGCGCTCGAACTCAAAGGGGCCAGCTAGGGAGCCCCACAGCTGCTCGTGGCTGCTGGGATCGTGGCCCCGGTCGACCGTGCGCATGCCCTGGCCATCGAGCTCGAAGCTGCTCACCAGGTAGGCGGTTGCACCCTTGCGTTCCACCAGGCAGCGGCAACCCGGTTCCACCTCGCCGATGAAGCCGTCGGCCGTTTCCTTCACTAGGTAGGTGCAACCCTCGAGCAGGCGCAGGTCCTCCTGGCGGATCTGTTGGCGTCGTTCGGAGTCCTCGACCGCGCCCCAGAAGCGCTCCTCCTGCGCAATCGCCTGGTTGTGGATCACTAGGCCCTCGCTGCCTTGCTCCACCCGCAGCACCCGGATGCGGTAGGGGCGGCCCGGATCCATCGAGTAACACTGCTCCAGCAGCAGAGATCCCGGTGCCAGCTGGGGTAGGGGCCGGAACTTCACCAGAATGTGGGCGAAGAGGGGCGGGTTTTCGAAGGCCTGATGCTGGTTGCTGAAGCCGGCGCTCAACTGGCGCAGCAGGCGTGCGGAGGGGCTGGTCATGGCCGGATCCTATGGGCTTTGGAGCTCTGCTAGACGAGCGATCGCGGGAAACACAGAACTCAGCAACCGGCCCGGCTGTAGCGACTTTGCTTAAGGGCCCTGCCGCTGGGCCTACAGACCCAGCAGCCGGATGCGGAATTCGGCCACCTGGCGGGCCATGGCGGGGTTGTTCAGCATGAAGGGATGGTCGGCGCAGCTGGCCAAAATCAGCCCCAGCTTGTCGGTGTTGGCCATGGCGGCGCCTGGATTTTGGGTGCTGTGGCGCTTCCACGCCTCATCAAAGACCATGCCAAAGCTGTCGGCGTTATCGAACAGCTGGTTGCTGACCTCCGGTCGTGGAGAACGCATGACCCTTGGACGTTAGTTGGATCGGATGCTAGGCCCCGGAAGGGCGCCAACTGGCAGGGATCGCTGCGCCGCGCCAGGAACTGATCCTGTTGGTTGGTAATGGCAGATTCTCCATAATGATCCGCTTTCGTTGATAAATCCAAGGCCTTGTTGGGCCCGCGATCGGATCAACATGTTTGCGGCTTAATCACGCGGTTAATCATGGCTTTGATCGTGGTTTTGATCGTGGCTTTGATCGTGGCTTTAATCGTAGAATGGTGCTGTTGAATTGATCCTGCTGAATTCATCTAGCTGAATTCAGCCAAAGGTGAAGGCGTAGGCCTTTACCCCAGGATCTAGGAATTCGATCGCAAAGGTATGGGGAAGGTCTGAACCTGTGGGCAGCCGGACCAGCTGGTGGAGCCGGTGCTGCTGCACCACTCCGTTGCCCATGGTGTCGATGTCGCTGCCATGGGAGTCGCCTGGGGGGGCGCCGTCGAGTTGTATCCGGAAGCGCACTGGCCGGTTGGCGGCCCCGGGCCCGAGCACCAGGTGGAGATCCCGGGCGCGGATGCGGTTGACGAGGCCTGCCCGTGGGCTGCTGGCGGTGGCCTTTTCGCCATCGACCCACCAGCGGCCCGCCAGGCCCCAATGGTTGAGGGCCAGATTGGCGGGTAAGTCGTCATTGCGGGCCGCCGGAGGCAGCAGGGCCCCGGACGCGAAGCGATCGGCGCGCTCGAACCCCAGATAGGTCTCTGGTGAGGGAAGCGGCCCCCTTGGGGCGGCGGCCTCGCTGCCCGTGGCCTCGGGATCCACCAGGGTCATCGGCACCCCTGGCCGGCCGGCTTCCCGCAGGAGTTGCTGGATTACCCGTTCTGAACGGTCGTAGGCGCCCTCGCCGAACTGGACATGGCGGATTCGGCCGCGGGCATCGATGAAGTAGTGGGCCGGCCAATAGCGATTTTGGAAGGCTTTCCAGATCGCCAGATCGTTGTCGAGCTCCACCGGATAGGTCAGCTGGAGTGTGCGGGTGGCTGCGCGGACGTTGCCGAGGTCCCGCTCGAAGGCGAACTCGGGAGAGTGGACCCCGATCACCACCAGGCCCTGGTTTCGATACTTCTCAGCCCAGGCGCGCAGGTGGGGCAGCGTGCGCAGGCAGTTGATTCAGGAGTAGGTCCAAAAAATCAATCAACACCACCTTCCCCTTGAGCTGCTCCAGGCTTACGGGCGAGCCGTTCAACCAGGTCGCCCCTGGCGGCAAGGGCGGCATCGCGCCCAGCAGCGGCAGCGGCGGGGGGGAGCCAGGGGTGCTCTGGCTGGATGATGCGTTCGTGAGGCCAGTGCTGGTGGCGGCGGGCTGCAGCCCTGGAGCGGCTGCGGCAGTGGGGCGGAGCTTGGCGACGAGGGTTTCCTCCAGGCCGCTGGCGCCGGAGCGGGTGGCGGTGGCAACGGAGCTGCCGGCCCCGAGGCCATAGGCCAGCAGCAGCAGGGCCGAGTGGCCACTGGCGCCACCAATGGCCGCGTCCGTTAGAACCGACTCAATGGCATCGCTACTCCTTCCTCTGCTCCTTCTTCCAGATTTTTTCCAGCGCCTTACGGAACTCCCCTTCGCTCAGGGGTCTTGCCAGTTTCCGTTTCCAAAAGACGCTGCCGATCCACCAAATCTGGAGTCCGCCAAAGACCAAGGCAAACAGACCAAGTTGAATGTATCCCCAGTTCAAGTTCTCCATTTCACGTACTCCTTCTCCTGTGCCCAGATCCGTTCCAAAGTCTGCCTGGTGAATGCTATCTGGGGTTGTCCCGATCAAGTGCTGTTTCAGGGCACTGCCGAACCATCAGGACCTGAGGGGAAGGGTGCAAGGATCCATTGAAGGTGGGTCATGTCTGCCCGCAGGTTCCTTTGGTGCTCATGCTGGAAAGGTAGGCATTCCTGGGGGGCTTGGGCAGGGATGGCGTCCTGGGGGGGACTCATTAGAGTTTTGCTGACCGCGGGGAGGGATTAATCTGTGAAAGTGATCAGATATTTTGGGTGGCGGCGGAGGCGCTCGACCTCGCTGACCTGCCTGAACTATTGATCGATGTTTTATCCCCCAGTCGAACACCTGAATTGGGATGTCGATCAGTGGGAGGAATGGGTGGGTGGGGTCCTGTGTGGGTTTGTTTAGTTGTTACCAGGGAGACGCTGGCATGGGATTTCTGGGTCCTGGGTCAAGTCGTTCTGTCGTCCCTGGATTCCATACCGATCCCATACCGTTTAGGCAATTCGGGGTATTGGTATTGTCTCAGTATTGGACCCTTATATGGTGCCAAAAAAATATGTGAGCCTATTTACGACGCTAAATGCGTACTAGCTAGTCTCAGTGTTCTAATGCCAGGACCCAGATTTGAACTGGGGACACGGCGATTTTCAATCGCCTGCTCTACCAACTGAGCTATCCCGGCCCGTCGCCGAAGCGACTTCCACATCTTAGATCACGGGGTTCAAGCCGCGCTCGGGTGCGCTGCCAGGGCGCTCCGGGCATGTTCCCCGGCCCGGCTTCGCTGCTCCGCTTCGCTGCGGCTCCCTAGTCCGGCGCTTTGGTCCGCCCAGGCTCCGGGCTCCGAAAGGGGGTTTTCGCCAGGCAGAGCAGGCCCTTGACCTCCAGGCCCGCGTGTTCCAGGGCTGTTGCGGCCGCCAGGGCCGTGGCGCCGGTGGTGAGGATGTCATCCACCAGCCAGATCCCATGGCGTTTCAGCCGCAGCAAGGCTGGCCTTTGGGCGGGATGGAAGCGGAAGGCGCCGTCCTGGTTGCTCAGCCGCAGCTGGCGATCGAGGTGGTGCTGGCCCAGGGTCGGCCGGCTGCGCTGCAGCAGCGGCAAGGTTGGCGCCCCCAAGGGCTCGGCGCTGAGGTGGTGGGCGACCAGGCCGGGCAGGGGATTGCCCTGCCGTTTCCAGCTGGGAATGCTCACCAGGATGCAACGCTGCAGCGAACCGGGCACTCCCGGGGCCAGGGCCCGGGCCAGGCCCCGCAACACCGCACCTTTGGGCGTTCGCCGTTGGTTCAGCAGCAACTGGCGATAGACACCCTCATAGCTGCCTAGGCCATGCCAGGGCAGGGGTGTCTTGCCGCCCAGGCCTCCTGGGGGCAGCTCCAATCGCTCTCGGCAGGCCTGGCAGGGCCCGCGCTCCCCCTGGGGATCGGCCTCGCCGCTGCAGAGAGGGCAGGGGCTGGTGCTGATCAGGTTGAGACCGGCCTGCAGGAGTGTTTGAAGCATGGCCTGGCTAGCTAGCTGGAGAGACAGGCTCGAGGGTTCCCAGGGCCGGGCCCTGGAAGCCTGCCTTGGGGGACCAACTCACTGAACAAGCGGCCTTCTAGATCAGCCTGGAGGCCCTGACCCTTGCAAGCTCTCAGACTTGGGCCTCTGGCCTCCCAGGGCGAAGTAGGTGGTCGGGATTGGGCCCTCAGACCCGATGGAGACGGCCGCTTGCCTAGGCCGGCCATGGGTCTTCAGGCGTCGGCCGGCCGGGGCATAGCCCGCAGCATGGCCACCAGGGTGCGATGGGCGTCTTCGCTGTCGCTCAAGGGGTGGTCGAAGGGCACCAGCACGCTCTGACCATCGACCTCCAGTTCCATCGCCTCGGTGCCCACCCGCCGCATCGTCGCCGTGGTCGCCTCAGCAACGCCGCCGTAGTGGCGGGCGTAGGCCAATACGGCGCTGGCATGGTCGTCGTTCATGTGCTTGCAGATCCGATCGCTTACGGCGGGGCTGAGGGGGTCGGCGGCCATGGCAAGCAGAAGGGGGAGCTGGGGCGATTCTGGGGCCGAAGCGGCGCGGAAGGATGGGGCGGCGCTTGGGGGGGCTCAGCCGGCAGCGAAGCGTTGCCAGAGCAGCAGGGCCAGGCGCAGGCCGCTAAAGCCCACATAGCCAGCCAGGATCACGAACAGGCCCATCGACAACACCGTGCGCACGCGCTCGTTCATGGGGCTGGGGTGGCTGGGGCCAAAGGATCACGATCCATTGTCGCGCCAGGCTTCGGCGCCAGGCCTGCGAGCGCCAGCCGCGCCACCCCGGAGGCCGCGGAGAGCTTCGGCCGATTCCACACCGGCAACCCCAGGCAGCGTTGCCGCAGCTGCCGCCACTGGGGATTGCGGGCGCCGCCCCCCAGGCTGATCACCCGCCGGATCGGCGGCGCTCCCAGCGCTTCCAGCCGCTGCCAGCCGGCCCGCTCAATCGCCGCTAGGCCCTCGAGTAAGCCCTGCAGGAACAGGGCATCACTCACCGGCCGCGGACCCAGCACCGGCTCCAAGTTGGGGTCGTCGATCGGGAACCGCTCACCGGGCCGGGGCAGGGGCCGCAGCTGCAGGCCACTGGGTTGGTCTGGATTGATCTGGCGGCTCAGATCGGCCAGATCTTGATCGCAGAAAAATTGGCGCAGCACGCCGCCCCCGGCGTTCGAGGCGCCGCCCACCAGCCAGCGCCCGCCTAGGCGATGGCAGCTGATCCCCGGGCCGCTGAGGGGGTCTGGGCTGAATTGCTTCAACACCAAGGTGGTGCCAAGCACAGCAATCCCATCACCCGGCTGAGGATCTGCGGCCAGCACGGAAGCATTGGCGTCGGTGGTGCCCGCCACCACCAGGCATCCCGGCTGCAGATCCAAGGCGGCGCGGGCGTCGGCTCCGAGAGCCCCTAGGCGGGTGCCGCTGGCCACCACTTCGGGCAATTCGGTCGCCCAGTCCTGGCGGCCAAGGGTGCCGCTCCAGCGGCCCTCAACCAAGTCCCAGCCGAGTTTGAGGTTGTTGCCCTCCTCGCCCCAGCGCCAGTCGCCTAGGAGCCAGCCCATCAACCAGTCGGCCTGGTGGCGCAACAGACCCGGCCCCAGGGACTGTTGGCGCAGCGCCAGGGCCCGGGCCAGGCTGCCGTTGGCGCTCGCCGCCGGGCTGCCCGCGGCGACCAGGGCCTCGCAGGCCTGCTGCTGCTCGGGGCAGGCCTGGTAATAGGCGAGGGCCACGCCCAAGGGGCGGCCGTCGGGGCTGCAGCGCAGCAGGGTGCCGGAGGTGCCATCGAGGGCGATCGCGGCGATCCTCCGGCGCAGGCTGGGCTCCAGGCTGGCCACCAGGGCGACCAATCCGTCGCGCCAACTGGTGGCTGCTTCAAAAGCTCCCGGATAGGCGGCCTGGCGCTCCGCTACGAGCTCGCCCTGGCCGTTGAGCAAGGCCAGCCGCAGGCCACTGGTACCCAGGTCCACTCCCAGGGCAAGATCCAAGCCCAGGGCAGAACCCTCAGGGGCGTCCTTGGGCAGCTCCGGCAGGGCTTGAGCCAGGGCTCAGGCGGCTCCGACTTGCGCAGCCGTGACCTGCTTCAACGTGGCGGCGATGGCGTCGACGTTTTCCCAGGGCAGGTCCAGATCGGTGCGGCCGAAGTGGCCGTAGGCGGCCACATCTTGGTAGAAGCGGCCGCCCCGCTGCTTGGGCAGGTCTCGCAGGCCAAAGATGTCGATGATGGCGCCGGGACGCAGGTCGAAGTGCTCTTGCACCAGGGCGGTGAGGGTGTCGTTGTCGAGGCGGCCCGTGCCGAAACTCTCCACCAGGATGCTCACGGGCCTGGCCACGCCAATCGCGTAGCTGAGCTGAACTTCCACCTTGCGGGCCAGGCCAGCCGCCACCAAGGCCTTGGCCACGTAGCGGGCGGCATAGGCGGCGGAGCGGTCCACCTTGGTGGGGTCCTTGCCGGAGAAGGCACCGCCGCCGTGGCGGGCATAGCCGCCGTAGGTGTCCACGATGATCTTGCGGCCGGTGAGGCCGGCATCGCCCTGGGGACCCCCGACCACGAACTTGCCGGTGGGGTTGACCAGGAAGCGGGTGGCCGCGGTGGCGCCAGCGGCCTCCAGGCTGGGCTGGAGCGGCAGGTCGGCGGTGGCGGGCAGCACCACATGGCGCCAAAGGTCGGCGGCGATGCGCTCGCGCATGGCCTTCTCCTCCGACACGCCATCAATCTCGGCGGTGTGCTGGGTGGAGATCAAGATCGTGTCGATCGCCACGGGCCTGTCGTTGTCATAGACAACGCTCACCTGGGTTTTGCCGTCGGGCAGCAGGTACTCGAGGCTGCCGTCGTGGCGCACCTCAGCCAGGCGGCGGGCCAGTCGGTGGGCCAGGCTGATCGGCAGGGGCATCAGCTCCGGCGTTTCATCGCAGGCGTAGCCAAACATGATCCCCTGGTCGCCGGCACCGATGCGATCGAGGGGATCTCCGTCGTGGTCGTCGGCCTCGTTTACGCCCTGGGCGATGTCGGGGGATTGCTGGTCGAGGGCGACCAGCACTGCGCAGCTGTGGGCATCGAAGCCGCCGGCGCGGGCGCCGTTGTAGCCGATGCGCTCGATCACGCCCCGCACCAGGGTGTTGAAGTCCACCCGGGCCGTGGTGGTGACTTCACCGGTGATCAGGCAAAGCCCCGTGTTCACCACGGTTTCGCAGGCCACCCGGCTGGCCGGATCCTGCTGCAGCAGGGCATCCAAGACCGCATCACTGACCTGATCGCAGATCTTGTCGGGATGGCCCTCGGTCACCGATTCCGAGGTAAAGACGTAACGAGCCATCCCGCTGGGAGCCAAATCAAGTCGCTTAGCTTATGTCCAGGCCCTTGGCCGGGTTGTGGGCCGGCACACTCCGCTATCGCTTTTGGCCCTTGCTCTCGCCGCTCAATCCGCCGCCCTTACGGCCAGCTCCGACCAGTGGTGGATGAGGGGATGGGGCTCCGCCAGGGGCGGCGGGCTGCTCCAGCCGGCCATGTAGCCCAGACAGAGCTGGGTGGGAATGCCGGCGGAGCGGGCCATCTGCAGGTCGCTGTTGGCATCGCCGATCAGGGCGCAACGGCCCACCTCCACGTCCAGTTCGGCGCAGAGGCCATGGACGGCGGCGGGATCGGGTTTACGCGGCCGATGTTCGGCGCTCCAGAAGCCGGCAAACATCCTGCCCAGCCCGTGGCTGGCCAGAAAATGCTTAATGCCGGCGCGGTCGTCGTTGCTGATCACGGCGCACACCACCCCGGCGGCGTGGAGCTGTTCCAGCAGGGGGCGCAGGCCGGCGGTGAGGTCGCTGGTGCTGCCCGGTTCGCCACTGCGGCGCCGGTCTGTCCTGTCGCTGGCAGCAAATACCGCCTCGCTGATCGCCAGGGCTTCCGGCCAGCCCAGTCCTACCTGGGCCAGGGCCGTGGCCGTGGCGATCAGGTTGTGGTCCCGGGCGGCCACAGCCGTGACCCCGGCGGGATGGATGCGGCCTTCCTCCAGGCCGTAGGCCCGCTCCAGTAGCTCCCGCAGGGGCTGGCGCTGGGGCCCAGGCACCTGCTCCAAACAGGCAAAAACCCTGGCCTGGGCCAGGGTTAGCAGGTCGGGTTCGCTGTGGCTCATGGTGCCGTCCTTGTCGAACAGCACCGCCGCCACTTCCCCGAGATCGGTGCCGCGCAGCATCAGGCGGGGCATGGAAAACGCAAGTTGAGGGCCCAGGGAGCATGGCAGGGCCTGGGCCGGGATCGCTCCAAGCCCGATTAGGCCCGAGCCGCCGCTCAGTCGAGGGTCACGCCCATGGGCTCGTTCTCTTCGGCCTGCTCCAGCAGCATCTGCTTGTAGCGGGCGGCCATCTCCTCGGCCTTGTCGAACACCTTCTGGGGATCGGTGAGCATGTCGCCGGGCTCGGGCTCGAGCGCCTTGGTGGAGAGGGAGATACGGCCCCGCTCGGCGTCGAGGTCGATAATCATCACCTTCATCTGGTCGTTGACATTGAGCACCGTGTGGGGCGTCTCGATGTGTTCGTGGCTGATTTCGGAGATGTGCAGCAGGCCGCTGACCCCACCGATGTCGATGAAGGCGCCGTAGGGCTTGATGCCGCGGACGGTACCGATCACCACTTCGCCCACTTCGAGGCGATTCATCTTGCGCTCCACTAGGGCGCGGCGATGGCTGAGCACCAGGCGGTTGCGCTCTTCGTCCACCTCGAGGAACTTGAGGGGCAGGAAGTCGGCGACCAGATCTTCCTTCGGCTTGCGGGTGCTGATGTGGCTGCCGGGAATGAAGCCGCGCAGGCCTTCGACCCGCACCAGGGCGCCACCGCGGTTGGTGGCGAACACTTCTGAGTAGATAGTGGCGTCTTCTTTCTGCAGCTGGCGCACCCGCTCCCAGGCCCGCTGGTATTCGATCCGGCGGATCGAGAGGGTGAGCTGACCGTCTTCGTTTTCTTCGCTGAGGATGAAGAACTCGCGCACCTCGCCAGGCTCAAGCACGTCGGAGATGCTTTCAACCCGGTTGATCGACACCTCCTGCATGGGCATGAAGGCGGCGGTCTTGGCGCCGATGTCGATCATGGCGCCCTTGGGCTCCATGGCAAACACGGTGCCCTTCACCACGTCGCCGGGCTTGAAGTTGTAGTCGTACTTGCTGAGGAGGGAGGCAAATTCCTCCAGGGTGAAGCCCACCCCATCCATGTCGCGCACGGCCGCCCGGCTGCCCGGGTCATCGGCGGTGGGCACCTCTTCCGGAATGGCCAGGTCGAGATCGAGCTCTGCGGCGATCTCCTGCTCCAGGTCCACGGGGCTGTCGGCCTCCAGGAGACTGACGTCGGAAGGGGTCACGGTCATGGGTGAGGTGGCGGACTGCCGGAGGCAGGGTGAGGGAATCGGCGCCAACGTCCGCCGACGTCAGGCGCAGAATCAACCACTATACAAAAAGCGCTGTCGCCTTACCGAACTGGGAGTGGGTTCGCCTGGGCAGGGACCCGAACCCCGCTAGGGGGCCAGAACCGAGCCAGGCCTGGGCCGCTGCATCCGCTCCCCGCCCTCAACCAAGGCCCAACCCGTCACGCCGGCGCCGTCACACCCGAAACCAAGGCCTCGACGCCAGGCCCAGCCAAAGCCAGCTTCAGCCCACCGCTGCCGCCAACTTGCTGGCCCGGCTGCGGGGCCGGCGGCTAAGGCCTTCGAGGGTGGCCACAAAATCGCTGATCCCCTGGAACTGGCGATACACCGAGGCAAAGCGCACGTAGGCCACCTCGCTGATTTCGCTGAGCTGCTGCAACACCAGTTCGCCGATCTCATTGCTGCTCACTTCGCGGCCGCTGCGGCCCTGCAGTTGCAGTTCGATCTCATCAACCACCCCTTCGAGGCGGGCCGGTTCGAGGCCGGTTTTTTCGCAGGCGCGCAACAGGCCATGCAGCAACTTGCTGCGGCTGAAGGTTTCGCGGCTGCCGTTGCGTTTCACCACCGTCACAGGCACCGTTTCGACCCGTTCGTAGGTGGTGAAGCGGAATTCACAGTTGAGACATTCACGGCGCCGCCGCACGCTGCGGCCGGAGTCCGCTGCCCGGGACTCCAGCACGCGGCTGTCTGTGTGTTGGCAGGAGGGGCATTGCATGCCCTTATCACCGCATCTGCGATCTTGGTAAGTGTAGACACAAATTGGCCCGTTGAGAAGGGCTACGCCGCAATGGGTCTCAGCGGCAGTCGCAAGCCGGCCCCGCGGCAGAAGCAAGCCTGATTGCTAGCAACACCCTGGGCCGGGCCCGCGCCCGCGGCTGCTCGATCGCTGCGCCCATGAAAAAGCCCCCACCAAGATGGTGGGGGCAACAGAAATGATCAGGGTCCCGGTGGGATCACTTGCCGATCTTCGGGGGATCGCGGAAGGCGATGGCGAAGAACAACGTGGCGATCGCCAGGGTGAGGATCAGGATGTAAGCGAAGCTTTCCATGGGTTACCTCGAGGGTCTGGCGGTCAGCGAAGGGTGCTGCCAGCGGGGGGCACGTAGCCCTCCGGCAGCCTGCGGGTGGAGCGGTCGCCCAGTTTCGCGAACAGACCGAATTCCACCTGTTCGCCCAGATCAGGGTCAATACCAGCGAACACGTCGCGGTACAGGGTGCGAGCACCGTGCCAGATGTGGCCGAAGAAGAACAGCAGCGCGAAGACAGCGTGGCCAAAGGTGAACCAGCCGCGCGGGGAGCTGCGGAAGGTGCCATCGGAGTGGTACTTCTCGCGATCAAACTCAAACCCTTCACCCAGTTGGGCCTTGCGGGCGAGGCGCTTCACGTCGGCAGGATCGGTGAAGGTCTGGCCAGCTAGGGCGCCGCCGTAGACGGTGGCGGTGACACCGGTCTGCTCGAAGGAGTACTTCGCTTCAGCCCGACGGAAGGGAATGTCGGCGCGGACGATGCCCTGAGCATCTTCAAGAACCACAGGGAAGTTCTCGAAGAAGTTGGGCAGGCGACGCACCTGTAGATCGCGGCCTTCCTTGTCCGTGAAGGAGATGTGACCCAGCCAGCTGGTAGGCAGGCCATCACCATTCACCATCGGCCCGACACGGAATAGGCCGCCCTTGGCGGGGCTATTACCGACGTAGTCGTAGAAGGCGAGCTTCTCGGGGATGGCGGCATAGGCCTCAGCCTTGGTGGCGCCGTTGTCGAGGGCTGTCTGCACGCGGCGGTTGATCTCGGTCTTGAAGTAGCTCTGGTCCCACTGGAAACGGGTGGGGCCGAACAGTTCAACCGGCGTGGCCGCAGCGCCGTACCACATCGTGCCAGCAACAATGAAGGCCGCGAAGAAGACAGCGGCAATAGCGCTGGCCAGCACGGTTTCAATGTTGCCCATGCGCAGGGCCTTGTAAAGGCGCTCTGGCGGTCGGCTGGTGATGTGGAAGATGCCGGCAATGATCCCGACAATTCCGGCGGCAATGTGGTGAGCCACGATGCCGCCCGGATTGAACGGGTTGAAGCCTTCTGGGCCCCAAGACGGTTGCACCGGTTCAAGGTGTCCGCTGAGGCCATAGGCATCCGACACCCACATCCCCGGACCGAAAACGCCGGTGAGGTGGAAGGCGCCGAAGCCGAAGCAGGCAAGACCGGCAAGCAGCAGGTGGATGCCAAAGATCTTGGGCAGATCGAGGGCCGGTTCCCCAGTGCGGGGGTCCTGCCAGATCTCCAGATCCCAGAAGGTCCAATGCCAGATGGCGGCTAGGAAAAGCAGGCCACTGAAAATGATGTGGGCAGCTGCGACACCTTCGAAGCTCCAGAAGCCGGGGTCAACACCGGTTTCACCGGTGATGCTCCAGCCGCCCCAGCTGCCCGTGACGCCGAGGCGTGCCATGAAAGGCATCACGAACATGCCCTGGCGCCACATCGGGTTGAGCACCGGGTCGGAGGG
>CAMAPJ010000080.1 GCA_945860085.1 Synechococcus sp. UW140
GCTTGCCGAACAGTTCGAAGGTGGCCGGGTTGTTCACCCGGTCGACCTGGGCCTTCGCCGTTTTCCCACGCTCTGGTGGGCTGATGGTCATCGAGACGTTCCTCGAGGGACGGGATCGAGGTGGAGGTCCACCCCTCCGGTTCCGGCAGGGGGCCGGACCGGTGGAGCCGCATGGGGCCCGGGACCGAAGTCCGAAGCCATCCACGGGCGCCAGCCTGAGCAGCGGGATCGACAGAAGCCGAAACCTGTTGCTGCGACTGGAGCTTGGGCCCCAATGAGGGGACCGCTGGCCGAAGCATAAATGCGATAACCAACCTTTAACGACCTTCAGTTACAAAGGTTCAATCCGGGGCCAAACCAGTCAGGGACTGAGCTCTCACCGGCCCTCTGTATCAGTGAAACGGACAAACATGCAGCGAATCTATTATTGCAAAAGCGAGCTCAATCCAGCCCAGTTCTGATCAGGGCCAGGGCGCCATGGTCAGCCGGTCACAATGGGGAGACACCGTCTGCAATCACCAAGGAGATCGGCTGGCATGGGGGCTGCGCCACTTCGGGCTCTGATCGGCTGGGTACTTGTAGCCCTGACGCTGCTGAGTTCAGGCTGCGACCGTCTCGGCCGCTCGGGCGGTCCGGACCCACTCCTGAGCAAGCCCTTGGCGCCCACGGCCCCCCGGGGCGCCCTGCAGGAGGTGGCTCCACCGGCGCTGGTGCAGCAGCTGCGCGCCCGGCTCGATCGCCACGATCCCCAAGTGTTCATTCTGGCCCCCGCCGATGGCGCCCTGCTACCGGCTGGGTCCTGGACCCTGGAGCTGCAGGTCCAGGACTGGCCCCTAGTGGATGCCGGCCCGCTCGGACTCGGCCCCCACTTAGTGGTGCAACTCGATGACGCGCCGCCCCGGCGGATCAGCGAGGCAGCCGCGGCCAGCCATCTGACCATGCCGCCCCTGACCCCTGGCAGCCATCGCCTGACTGTTTACGCCGCCAGGCCCTGGGGCGAAGTGGTGAAAGCCCCGGGCGCCAGCCGCCAGATCCGCCTCGATCGGGTGGCCGCCAACCGCCAGCAGGTGCCCGCCCCCGGGTCCCCCCAATTGCTGGCCAGCCTGGCCAGCCCCGAGCCAGGCAGTGAACCCGTCCTGATCGACTGGCTCCTGCTCGATGCGCCCCTACAAAACCTCAGGGACAACGACGACAGCTGGCGATTGCGAGTGAGCGTCAATGGCGACAGCTTCCTGGTCGATCGCCAGACACCGCTCTGGCTCAAGGGCTTTCATGGCGGCAGCAATGCCGTCCAACTCGAACTGCTTGATGGCCGGGGCGAGCCGCTGAATCCTCCCTTCAACAGCCTGATTGAGGAAGTGGTGATCCAACCGGGCCGCAGCGCCGCCTGGCAACGCCCCAGCCTCACGGCCCAAGAGCAGGCCCAGCTCCTCGGCGAAGCGCCCCTGGCACCAACGGCTTCGCCCACCGATCGGCCCGCCGGGGCCAAGCAACCCATGGCGGCCCAACCACTTCCGCTGAGGTCCGACATCGTTGCTCAGCAATCCGTTGCTCAGCAATCCGTTGATCAGCAATCCATTCCGACTGCGGATCAGGCAAGCCGCCCCCAGGACGACCCCAACCAGTTCGGGACAAGCCCGAGCCCTTTCGCCCCCCCTGCCTCGACACCCCTAAATCCGCTGGAAACGGAGTCTGCTCGGACCCAATCGAGCGCTGGGCCCGAGCAGACGCTGGCAAGCCAGGCCCCGGCCGCACCTGACACTCCCAGGGGTCCGGAGGCTGCTGACGCTGGGATCCCGGCAGCGATCACGAAACCGATCACGAAACAGGGCCCCGTGGCAACAACAGCCGAGGCGGCTGAGGAAGCGGCGGAGAGTTCAGCCTTCAGTGCCCAAGACAGCCCGCCGGCCCAGGCGAGCGATACAGGCCCAGCAGGCCCGGCCCCCGAGCGCCCCAGCCCCAGCAGCACCCCCAGCGGCCGGGCCCGCGACCAGGTTGCTGCCGATAGTTCCCAAATCAAACCCCGGCCCGAGGGCCCCCTGGCCAGGCTGCGCCAACGCTTCCAACCATGACCGCCCAAGAGTTGCGTTGGGGATTCGGCCTCAATCCGACCAGTTTTCCCCTACTGCAACGGCTCCTGCAGGCCGGCCTGATCGACCGCCTTGTGCTGCCTCCCCAAAGCATCGACTCAGAACCCAGCCAAGAGCTGTTCAGCGCTGGTGGGCCCGAGGCGGCAGGAGCCAGCGGTGATCCGGACTGGCACCGGGCCACGGCCGCCGAGTTGCTCGCCGCTGAATGGGAACGCAGCAGTGCCTTTGTGGCGATCGGAGCCTGTGGCGCCATTACCCGGCTAATTGCCCCCCATCTCAAGGGCAAAGACCAAGACCCCGCCGTGGTGGTACTCGATCCCCTCGGTCGCTACGCCATCCCCCTGCTTGGCGGCCATGGGGCCGGGGCGGAGGAGCTCAGCCTTGCGATCGCCGCCCTGCTCGAGGGCCAGGCGGTGCTGACGGGCAGCAGTAGCGGCCAGGGGCACCTGGCCCTGGACAGCTTCGGCCGCCGCTGGGGCTGGCGCCGCGGCAGCGGCGACTGGGACTCGCTGATGAAATCCGTGGCCCGGGGCGGCCCGATCCGCTTGCAGCAGGAGCACGGCAACCGGCGCTGGCGGGGGCTCGACGGGGCCAGCACCTTGGCTCAGCCATCGGAGGCCAACTCGGCGGCCAACGGACTGCCGCTGCGGATCAGCGCCGAGCGAGGCGAGGGGTGCCGCTGGCATCCCCCCTGCCTCTGGCTGGGCATCGGCTGTGAGCGCGGCACCAGCTTGAGCCTTCTTCAACGTTGCGTCGACGAATCCCTGGCCCGGCTTGGGCTGGCCCCGGAGGCGGTGGCGGGCCTGGCCAGCGCCGACCGCAAAGCCGATGAACCGGCCCTGCTGCAGCTGGCCCAGCTAAGGGGCTGGCCCCTGCGCTGCTTTGACGCCGCCAGCCTCGCAGCCGTGGCGGTACCCAACCCGTCAGAGGCCGTGGCCCGGGAATTGGGCACGGCGAGCGTGGCCGAAGCGGCGGCCCTGCTGGCAGCCGGTCCGGCCGCCGTGCTGCGCCAGGAGAAATGGGTCGAACGAGCCCTCAGAGATGAACGGGGTGCGGCCACCCTGGCCGTGGCCCAGGCCAGCGAGCAATGGGCCCCGGGCCAGGGCCAGCTCCATCTGGTGGGCAGTGGGCCGGGCAGCCTGGACCTGCTTACGCCCGATGCCCGCCGGGCCCTAGCCGAATCCACGGTCTGGGTGGGCTATGGCCTGTATTTGGACCTGCTCGAACCCCTGCGCCGCCCCGACCAGCTGCGCAGCGACGGCCAGCTCACCCTGGAGCGAGAGCGCTGCTCCGAAGCCCTGCAGCTGGCCTGCCAGGGCCTGAACGTCGCCCTGATCTCCTCGGGGGATAGCGGCATCTATGGCATGGCTGGCCTGGCCCTGGAGCAATGGCTGGCCCTGGCGCCTGGCGATCGGCCCGGATTCAGCGTCCATCCCGGCATTTCGGCCCTGCAACTGGCCGCCGCCCGGGCCGGAGCGCCGCTGATGCACGACTTCTGCACGGTCAGCCTCAGCGACCGACTCACCCCCTGGCCCGTGATCGAGAAGCGGCTCAAGGCGGCAGCGGAGGGTGATTTTGTGGTGGCCCTCTACAACCCCCGCTCCCTAGGCCGCGACTGGCAACTGGGCCGGGCGCGGGACTTCCTGCTCGAACACCGCCCCGGCAGCACGCCCGTGCTGCTCGCCCGCCAGCTGGGCCGCGCCGAGGAAGCCCTGAGCCTGCACAGCCTGGCCGATCTGCCGCTGGAGGCCGTGGACATGCTCACCCTGGTGCTGATCGGCAACAGCAGCAGCCGCGTTGAGGCCGGCCGCATGGTGACCCCTAGGGGCTACCCGGGGGCGGAGCTGGCCTGATCTGGCAAAACCTCGTTGAAGAAGTCATCAGGCCACGATCAAAGCCAGGCAGCCCCGAGCCACAAGACTTCAGAGCAATCCACCAACAGCTCCACCCCCTAGGGGGTGGAGAAGGGCCTTGAGCAATCAATCGGGATGACAGGATTCGAACCTGCGGCCCCTTCGTCCCGAACGAAGTGCGCTACCAAGCTGCGCCACATCCCGATGGCGGGAGTGTAGGAGATGACCCTGGCCCAGGGCTCCTTCCTAAAGTCCGCTCACCCCGACACCGCCGCGGCGACACCCCTTGCAGAAACCCGACTGGTTGCGCGTCAAGGCCCCCCAGCGGGAACGGATCGGCGCCGTGGCCGACCTGCTGCTGGATCTGAAGCTGAACACGGTCTGCCAGGAGGCCAGCTGCCCCAACATCGGCGAATGCTTTGCCGGCGGCACAGCCACCTTCTTGATCATGGGGCCGGGCTGCACCCGGGCCTGCCCCTACTGCGACATCGACTTTGACAAGAGCGTGCGGGCCCTCGATCCCAGTGAGCCGGAACGGCTCGGCGAGGCGGTCGCCCGCCTGGGCCTCAAGCATGTCGTGATCACCTCGGTGAACCGGGACGACCTCGCCGATGGCGGCGCCAGCCAGTTCGTCGCCTGCATCGAGCAGGTGCGCCAGCGCTCACCCCTGACCACGATCGAGCTGCTGATCCCCGATTTCTGCGGCAACTGGCAGGCCCTGGCCGCCGTGATGGCCGCGGCCCCCGACGTCTTGAACCACAACATCGAAACCGTGCCGCGGCTCTACCGGCTGGCCCGGCCTCAGGGGATCTATGCCCGCTCCCTGGAGCTGCTGCAACGGGTGCACGACGGCTGGCCGCGCACTTACACAAAATCCGGCCTGATGACGGGCCTGGGCGAAAGCGACGCCGAGGTGCTGGACGTGTTAGCCGACCTGCGACGCCATGCCGTCGACATCGTCACGATCGGCCAATACCTCTCACCCGGACCCAAACACCTTCCCGTGGCTCGCTTCGTCAGCCCGGAGCAGTTTGAAAGCTTCCGCCAGCACGGCGAAACCGCGCTGGGCTTCCTCCAAGTGGTCAGCAGCCCCCTGACCCGCAGCAGCTATCACGCCGGCGACGTGCAACGGCTGATGCAGCAGCACCCACGCTGAGGCTGGGATCCAGCCCAGAAGTCCCCTGATCGAGCGGCCCTGATCGGGGCCGCCCGATCAGGGGACCAGTCAGGCCGCGACGGCGGCCCGCTCAGCCAGGCCCATGGCGGCCTTTTCACTGGGGGGCACCAGCAGCTTGAAGCGGGTTTTCCAATGGCTCCAATCGGCCAGCAGGGCGGCGGCGCGGGCGCTGCCGGTGGTCTCCAGATGGGTCGCCAGCAGGGACTTGAGCAAGGCCTCCTGCTCGGGGGTTGTGAGGGGGCAGATCGCCACGGTTTCCGGGTTGAGGCGCTCGGCCAAGCCGCCGTCCTCATCGAGCAGGAAGGCCACGCCTCCGGTCATGCCAGCGGCCACGTTGCGGCCGGTGGAGCCGAGCACCACCACCACACCGCCGGTCATGTACTCGCAGCAATGGTCGCCGGCCCCTTCCACCACGGCGCGCACGCCGCTGTTGCGCACGGCGAAGCGTTCGCCGGCCCGGCCCAGGGCAAATAGCTCGCCGCCCGTGCCGCCATAAAGGCAGGTATTGCCCAGGATCACCTGGCTGCCAGGATCCTTGACGCCGGCGGGCGGCACCACCGTGAGGCGGCCGCCATTCATGCCCTTGCCGACGTAGTCGTTGGCCTCACCCACCAGCTTCACCTGCATGCCCTGCAACAGGAAGGCGCCAAAGCTCTGGCCGGCCGCCCCTTGGTAATTGAGCGCAAACTGGCCGCCAAAGCCGGTATTGCCGTGGCGGGCGGCGATTTCACCGGCCAGGCGAGCGCCGACGCTGCGGTCGGTATTGACGATCGTGAGGCTGCGCTCGAGGCGGCCATGGCCCTCGATGGCGGCAAGCACCTCGGGATCGGCCAGCAGTTGGTCTTCCAGCACCGGGCCGTTGCCATGGGCCGTGGCGCTGTGGTTGAGCCAGGCGCGATCCTGGGCCTGGGGAATGGGATCGAGCAGGCAGGAGAGATCGAGGGCGCTGGTTTTGGCCAGGGTCACCGATCGGGGCTGCAACAGATCGGTGCGACCGATCAGATCCTCCAGCCGCGCCACGCCGAGCACGCTCAATAACTGGCGCACTTCTTCGGCCACGAATAGGAAGAAATTAACCACATGCTCAGGCAGCCCCGTGAAACGCTGGCGCAGGGCTTCCTTCTGGGTGGCCACCCCAACAGGGCAGTTATTGGTATGACAAACCCGGGCCATGATGCAGCCCTCAGCGATCATCGCCACTGATCCGAAACCGTATTCCTCGGCTCCAAGTAGGGCCGCGATCATGACGTCCCAGCCGGTTTTAAGGCCACCATCGGCCCGCAGCAACACCCGATCGCGCAGGCCATTCTCGAGCAGGCTGCGATGGACTTCGGTGAGGCCCAGCTCCCAGGGACTGCCGGCATGCTTGATCGAACTGAGCGGCGAGGCACCAGTGCCGCCATCGTGGCCAGAAATCTGGATCACATCGGCATTGGCCTTGGCCACCCCGGCAGCGATCGTGCCGATGCCGATCTCAGCCACCAGCTTCACCGACACCTTGGCGGCGGGATGGACCTGGTGCAGGTCGTGGATCAGCTGGGCCAGATCCTCAATCGAATAAATGTCGTGGTGGGGCGGCGGCGAAATCAAGGCGACGCCCGCCTTGCTATTGCGTAGCCAGGCGATGTAAGCGTCCACCTTGGGACCGGGCAGCTGGCCCCCTTCGCCCGGTTTAGCCCCCTGGGCCACTTTGATCTCCAGCTGGCGGCCACTGCGCAGGTATTCGGGGGTCACCCCAAAGCGGCCCGAAGCGATCTGCTTGATGGCGGAACAGGCGGTATCGCCGTTGCGTAGCCCCTTGAGGCCGGGCAGGGTGGCTGAGCAGCCCTCGCCATCCACATCAGAAAGGGCATGGAAGCGGGCCGGATCTTCGCCGCCCTCGCCGCTGTTGCTCTTGCCGCCGATCCGGTTCATGGCAATTGCCAACACCTCATGGGCCTCGCGCGAGAGGGCGCCCAAGCTCATGCCGCCGGTGCAGAAGCGGGAGCAGATGCTCTCGATGCTCTCAACCTGGTCAATGGGCAGGGGGATCGCCGCCGGGGTGAGCTCAAGCAAGTCGCGCAGGGCGGTGACGGGCCGGTGCTCCAACAGGGTCTGATAGGTGGCGAAGTGGTCGTAACCCGGACCGGCCTTGACGGCGGCGTGGAGGACCTTGGCCATCTCCGGGCTGTTGAGGTGGTATTCGCCGCCCGTGCGGTATTGCACAAAGCCCATGAACTCGAGCTTGCTGCGGTTGAGTTCCGGGTAGGCCTTGGCGTGGAAGGCCAGGGTTTCACTGGCCAGATCCTGGAGGCTCAGGCCGGCTACCCGGCTGGTGGTGCCGCTGAAGGCCAAGGCAATAAGGTCGGCGCCGATGCCGATCGCCTCAAAGATCTGGGCGCCGTGATAACTGGCCAGCAGGGAAATGCCGATCTTGGAGAGGATCTTGCGCAGACCATCTTCGAGGGCCTTGCGCACATTGGCCTGGGCCAGGTCAGGTGTGAGAGCCGGCAGCTTGCCCCGCTCGATCAACGACTGCACCTTGACCTGGGCCAGCCAATGGCGGCTGGTTTCCCAGGTGAGCCAGGGACAAACGGCACTGGCGCCATAGCCGATCAGGCAGGCCAGGTGGTGGGTGCTCCAACACTGGGCCGTGTCCACCACCAAGGAGGCCTTGAGGCGCAAGCCCAGGTTGAGCAGGTGGTGATGGACTGCCCCAACCGCCAGCAGGGGCGGGATGCTGGTGGTGGTGGCATCGATGCTGGCGCCCTGGCCATCGGGGCCCCGCCGATCCGACAACACCAGAATCGGGCAGCCGGCCCGCACGGCCGCCTCGGCCTCGCTGCGCAGCCGATGCACAGCCTGCTCCAACCCGCCGGGGCCCGCCAGCACGGGGAACAGGGTCGACAGGGTGGTTACGGCCAGGCCTTGGTCGCCGATGGCCACCAGTTCTGCCTCATTCAGTACTGGCGAGGCCAGATGCAACACGCCAGCGGCGGCCGGCTCAGGCCTCAGGGCCGAGCCCCGCTGGCCCAGGTGCATTTCCAGGCTCATCACCAGCTTTTCGCGCAGGGGGTCGATCGGCGGGTTGGTGACTTGGGCGAAGCGCTGTTTGAAGTAGTCGTAAAGCAGGTGGGGCTTCTCCGAAAGCACGGCCAGGGGAATGTCATCCCCCATGCAGTAGGTGGGTTCCTTGGCAGCGCCAGCCATATCGTCAATCACCAGCTCCATGTCCTCGGCGGTGAAACCGAAGGCGGTTTGCTGTCGCAGCAGTTCGAGCTCACCCAGTTGACGGTCCTGCTGCCAGGGCTGGGGGGTCAGCTGGCGCCGGTGTTCAGCCAGCCAGGCGCCGTAGGGATGGCGGGCGGCCGCTTCGGCCTTCACCTCCCAGTTGCGCAGCAGCCGGCCCTGCTCCAAGTCCACCGCCAGCATCTGGCCGGGGCCCAGTCGTCCCTTTTCCACAATTCGGCTTTCCTCGAGCTCCACCACGCCGGTTTCCGAGCCCATCACCACGTAGCCGTCGCTGGTGATGCAGTAGCGAGCGGGGCGCAGGCCGTTGCGATCGAGGGTGGCGCCGACGCTGCGGCCATCGCTGAAGACCAGCAGGGCCGGGCCATCCCAGGGCTCCTGCAGGCAGGCGTTGAACTCATAGAAAGCCTGGATCTCGGGCCGACTCTCCAGTTCGGGCTGCTGGCGGAACGCCTCCGGCACCAGGGTGAGCAGGCTGTCGGTGACCGGCCGCCCACTGCGCACCAGCAGCTCCAAGGTGGCATCGAGGTTGGCCGAATCGCTGAAGGCCGGATTCACCACCGGCTTGAGATCGCCGGCCGCCTCGCCCCAGACGGCATCGAGGTTGGCTTCGGCGGCCCGGGCCCAGTTGAGATTGCCGAGCAGGGTGTTGATCTCGCCGTTGTGGCCCAGGAGCCGCATCGGCTGGGCCAGGGGCCAGCGGGGCAGGGTGTTGGTGCTGAAGCGCCGGTGGTAGACGGCAAAACTGACGGCGAAGCGTGGATCGCGCAGGTCGGCGTAGAAGGCGGACAGCACCTGGGAGCGCACCATCCCCTTGTACACAACAGTGCGGCTGCTTAGGGAGGCGAAATACAGATCTATGGCGCCGGCGCCCCAGGCCTCCCGGGCCCGGTCGCCGACCCGGCGCCGCAGCCTGAACAGCACCGCTTCGAGGGCATCGCCCTCCAAGACCGCCGCCCCAGGGGCCTGACCGATCAACCACTGCCCAATCTCCGGGGCCGTCTGGCGGGCCATCGGCCCGAGCACGGCCGGATCGACTGGAACCTCCCGCCAGCCCAGGCTGACTAACCCCAAATGGGCGGCTTCGGCAGCCGCGAACTGGCGAGCCTGCTCGCGCCTAGTTGGATCGGCGGGCAAAAAAACCATGCCTAGGCCCCGAGCGCTGCCCTGGCTGGCTAGGGCCTGGGGCCACACCTGTTCCAGGTAGCTCCAGGGAATCCCGCAGAGGATGCCGGCACCATCGCCGGAATCGCCATCGCCGCCGCAGCCGCCGCGGTGTTCCATGCAATCGAGGGCACGCAGGGCCTGGGCCAGCACCCAATGGCTCGGCTCCCCCTGAAGATGGGCCAGGAAACCCACCCCACAGGCGTCCTTCTCTCCAGCCACAGCGGCAGGGGCCGGGCTATCGCTATGGGGCCACTGGGGACGGGGAAAAAGCGCCATAGCCAGGCAACAACCTGTGGATGGGACGGGCCTTCAGCAGGTGATGTTCACCAGCGAAAATCCGTATTAATGAGCTACGGATCTTAGGCAGCTGCTTGCCGCAGGGCTCCCCCTGGCGCAGGGAGCCTGGACAACCGGCTTAGCGTGCCCCTCTCTCCCCTTTTCCTGCCTTGGCGGCCCTGACTTCCCTGCTGCGGCTCCTGGCCATGGGGCCCTTGCTCGCCGCCCTCCCCAACGCGCCGCCGCCCCTGCCGGCGGCTCCCGTCCTTGGGCCCCCGGGCGCGTCCCGGCTCAGTCCAGCGCCTGGCCTCGGCCAAGCCCCCGCCCCGGGCGCCAGCCTCCAGGGGGGGCTGATCGAGATCAATGGCCTGCGCCAAACGGCCCGCTGGCTGAGGGCCCCGGCCGGCCCAGGCCAGGCGGAGCCAGAGCTGTGGTTGCCCCTGGAGGTCCTGCAGGGGCAACTGGGCATGACCAGCCAATCGAGGCCGGACGGCAGCTTGAGACTGGAGTGGTTTGGCACCAGCCTGGAGCTGCCACCCGGCAGCCAGCGCAGCCTGGAGGATGAGGTAGCCCTGCCAGTAGGCCGGCTACTCCAGGCCGCCGGCGCCCGGCTGACGCCTCAGGGAAACCTGTTGCGGATTGAGATGGCGCCGGTGCCCTTGCTTGCGGTTCGGACGCGGGAGCTGGGCACCGGGCGACGCGTGGTGCTCGACCTAGGCGCGGCGGCCCTGCTCTATCGGGCTGACCGCCAGCTGGTGCTCGCTGTCAGCAGCAGCGCCGAACAACGGCTGAGCCTCGAAGCGCTTGGCCTCAGGGCCCAACAGGGACCCGACGGCCTGCGCCTCACCCCGCCCAGCGACGCCCCGCCCCACCTGCTGACCCTCGGGAGCCCCGCCCGACTGGTGCTGGATTTTGGCGACAGCGGCATCGCCCCCAACCCCAGCGCCGAGGCCGGAGCCGGCGGCACCGTCCTGCCGGTGCCCAGCTTCGATCCCCGGTTAAAGGCCTTGATCGGCCATGGCATCGAGCTGGATCGCAGCGTTAGCCAGGTGGATGGCGAGCCGATGCTGATCAACAGCGTGCGGCTCGACCCCCGCACCACGGCCCTGGACCTGCGGCCCCTCACTAGGGCCGGCGGCATGGAAGGGCTCAGCACCCTGTCCCAGCTGGCCCAGGGGGAACAGGCCCTGATCGCCATCAACGGCGGCTACTTCAACCGGGTGAAACGGCTACCCCTGGGCGCCCTGCGGGATGGCGGCACCTGGCTCTCCGGACCGATCCTCAACCGTGGGGCCATCGGCTGGGGGACCAGCGGCCTGCCCAGTTTCGGCCGTCTGGCCCTGCAGGAATGGATCAGCGATGGCCAGGGCCAACGGCTGGCCGTGCTCGGCCTTAACAGTGGCTATGTGCAGCGGGGCCTGAGCCGCTACACACCGAGCTGGGGCCGGACGTACCACGCCCTCAGCAATGGCGAGAGCGGCCTGGTGCTGCAGGACAAGTTGGTGGTGCAACAACTGGGAGCCGAGGCAATGGCCGCGGGAGTACCCCTGGACCCCGGCACGATGCTGCTGGTGGCCCGGGGAGACACACAGCTGCCCTGGGGGACCGGCAGCCAGCTCAGCCTCACAAGCCAACCGACCGACCCCCTGGGCCTGCAACCCTTTGTGCTGGGCGGCGGACCGCTGCTGCTCCAGGACGGCCAGGTGGTACTGAACGGCGCCAGCGAGGGGTTCAGCCCTGGCTTCCTCTCCCAGGGCGCGCCCCGTACCGTGGTCGGCAGCGATGGCCAGAAGCTCTGGCTGGTGACGATTCAGGGAGTCGGCAATCTGGGGCCAACACTTCTGCAGACCGCGCAGACCCTCCAGCGCCTAGGCCTGCGCGATGCCCTCAACCTCGATGGCGGCAGCTCCACCGGCCTGCTGCTGGGTGGTGTCCAGTCGGTCAAAGGCCGCGGCGTGGTAGCGGCGGTGCACAACGGCCTGGGCCTGATTCCCAGGCCGGGCGGCCCCCTTGCGAACCCCTGACAGACTGGAGTCCACTTCACCCCAGCCATGCCCAAGGGCCACAGTCTGCGTCTGACCGCCGCCGCCGCGGCCGAGCTGGGCCGGCAGGCGGCCGTCGCCGGCACCCCCGGGCTAATGCACATCGACCTAATCGATGGCACCTGCGAGCGCTGGGTGATCCGCATCCGCCCCGGGCACCTCGCCGGCGTGGCCATGGCCCGGGCCGACGGCATCACCCTCTATGCCCCCGCCGACCAGAGCCAGCGGCTGGCGGGCCTAAGCCTCGATTACAAAGGCGACCTCAGCGGCGGCGGCTTCCTGATCCGGGCCAGCGGCCAGGTGCGCTGCTGCGCCTGCGGCGCATCCTTCAGCCCGATCGCCTGAGCCTGGTCGACGACCGCGTAAGGTGGCGGATTGTCGAATGTGGTCGGACTTCCGGCCCTACCTCCGGCCCTCGATGCCCACGATTCAGCAGCTGATCCGCACCGAGCGGCAGCGCCTCACCCGCAAAACCAAGTCCCCGGCCCTGCGCGCCTGCCCAGAGCGCCGCGGCGTGTGCACCCGCGTGTACACCTCCACTCCCAAGAAGCCC
>CAMAPJ010000081.1 GCA_945860085.1 Synechococcus sp. UW140
TGACGTTGGCACCTGGGGCCATGCATTACAGGTGTGGGGCGGATGGTCCTCCTGAGGGCACCTGTAGCGGTGCGGCCGGAGTGTCGATCAGTCAGGCGCACAAGGTGAGCGGCACTGGGGAATGCTGCTCTCTTGCCCGGCAGAACGACCCGCTCACGGATAGATAAAGACTGTTGGAGCAGGGGCCTGCAGTCAGCGTGCTTCTTGAACCTGGCGGGGTGGCGTGTCGTCCATGTTGGGTGCCTCCTGGGTTGATGAACACAGCATCGTCGTGCTAACGGCTGAGCACAATCAGCTTTTAAACGCATTGCTTCTGGCTGCAGATCGGAGCAAGGTGAGATTGCTTTGTGGCCTGCAGCAGCTCAGGCCCTGCGCAGTGGTGGCGGCGTCCACTGCGGCTCGCAGACCTGCCATCCGGCTCTGCGCTTCTGGGCCCATAGCTTGATCGCCTCATTTCGCATCAGCTCCCTGCGGTGTTTGAGCAGCGGTGGCTCCCCTCCGGGTATTACCTCTCCAAAAGTCACCTCCAGGCTCTGGCTCCAGCGGTCATAGCGGCAGGGCTGGAAATGGAGCACCTGGCGGCCATCGCTGATCCAGCCCTCCTGCGGAGACAGCGGCGGACGCTTGCGATCACCGATGCGCATGGCCTACTCAGGCCACTTCCGGCGCCCAGCCTCTCTGGCGCACCAGGTCATCTGTCCAGCCCTGACAGCGGCTGGTCAGGTGCTCGCCATGGGCGATCAGCCCCTGGTGCAGCTGACAGGTGAGCACCGGGATGCAGTTCACCCCGGCGTGGTGCCTGAACCAATGGCAGGTCATGCAGACCTTGCGGCTGCGGCTGGCCACCAGCACCTCCGGATCGAGATAGGGCCACTGCTCGTAGCCGTGATCGTCTGCGGCTGAACTGTGCGCAGGTCGGGTACCGCGGGAGCGGGGCGAGGAGGCAGCCACGGCGACACCATCAAGGCGTACACCAGTACTAGCAGAAGTTGTCTGGTTCTGGCCAGCTCAAGCGCGACCTCAGGTGGAGCCCCTGCTGACACGGATGCGCTGAAAGCCAGCTATGGGTCCGGGGCCCAGGCCCGAATCTTGGTCACCGAGGCCACCTGCCACTTGCTGCCCGATCCCTTGGCCAAGTAAGCGCAAGATCTCTGAGGCCGGCTGAGGGGGCACTCTTGTCGCGGATCCGGATTGCTACAACCGCGGGCTAACGAGGCCGCCGCCGCCCTCGGTGTCTCAATCTCCACCCTCTACCGCTGGCGCACCCAGCAGTTGCTGGTGCCCGGTGAGGACTGGTATCGCAAGTTCCCCAGCGCCAGAAGCCCTTTGCTCTACAACGTGGAGAAGGTGCAGCGCCGGATCGTGTCACTCTCCGCCCGCAGCGCGCAGAAGCTGGAGTCCGTGCTCGGTTGAAGGGGGTGGTGGCGCGGAGATTGGGGCCTCAGCCGTCAGGCAATACCGCTGCTAGAGCCGCCAGCCGTCGAGCCGCGCCGGTGCGTCTCCGGTCGCTCCAGGTACCCCGCCGCCCACACCGCCGGGGCAATCCCGGTTGGCACCAGGCGCCCGTAGGCCTCACTGGCGAGGATCTCGTTCACGGCCTCACCAAGCAGTTCGTTGGAGCGGCTGCCGGGCAGTCGGTGGCTGAGGCTCTGGTGGATGCGCAGCAGGTACCAGGCGGTGCCGTCGAGCCCCGCCTTGAAGCGATCCCAGCTGTCGGGCCTGCGGCGGGCATCGAGCACCATGTCGCGGGCGTTGTGGGCCTTGTCAGCCGCTGTCACCCGCAACGAGCCCTCACTCTTGTGATCAAGGGCGTCCACGTAACGGGCCTTGCGCACCAGCCAGGGTTCTTTGCCGGCACCGGTCAGGCCTTCTGCCGTGTCGGTGCAATCGCGCACGATGGCGGCCACCTCCTCGCCAAAACGCTTGGCGATCGAGGCGTGGCTCTGGCCCGCATCCTCGATCGCGTCGTGCAGCAGGCCGGCGATCGCCTGATCCTCCGTGCCCCCGTCCTCCCAGACCAGGCCACTCACGGCGATCAGGTGGGAGATGTAGGGCACCGACTTTCCATTACGGCCTTGGTGGCGGTGCAACTGAGCGGTCCAGAGCAGGGCCTCGTCGTAGCGCTCGCTGTGGGTGGGGGGCTTGTTCGTCATCAACAGATCTTGGATTGGCTCAGTGTTGGGCGTTGACCTGAGCTTCTCTTTCCTGGCGGGCCTGGTTGCTCGTGCCGAGGAGCTGCAGCTTCACCACGGCACTCCCGCCCCCCTCCCCCTCAGGCATAAACCCCTATTGCCCTGGTCGGCAGGGCATCCGATCGTTGCTGCATCGGATTCGGAGGCTTCAGTGATGGAAGACAGCCCCCCGGGGCAGGCGTCAGGAGCGCGCTGACGATCCGGCCCCTGCTCCAACACTCTCAACGGATCTCTGGCTTCCCTGGCGTGTCACGCCGTCGCCGTCCATCGCACCGTTCACGAGCTCAGCTCCAGGTGCCCGGACCCAACGGGAAGTCCCACTGGAACCCTGGCCCCAGGTGCCAGCGTCAGCCACTCCGCCCCACCAACCAGAATCCTTCAGAGCCCGGTGGCCTGGTCACCGGGCTTTGTCGTGACCCCCTGTTCCATGGATGACCTCGCCCGGACCCACCAGGCCCTCGCTGAGGACTACCGCTGGCATCTGCAGATCGCCGCCGGGAAGCTGCTGGCCCTGCCCAGCTGGTCGTTAGAGGCCACGGTGGCGATCATCCACACCCAGACAGAAGGCATCACGATCGGTCCGGTGAGGAGCCTGCCCTCCTTCCTCGATCACAGCCCACCGGAGTTCGATGCCTTCGTGCGGCTGCAGGAGCAGGGGGTGAGCTTCGAGGAGGCCTACCAACGCTGCCTTGCGGAACAAGGCCAGGAGTTCCTCGATGCGATCGAGGCCACCAAAGCAAGTGGAGCGCTGGTCACCCACGACAACCTGGCCGAATTCGCGGCCCTGTCCCAGACAGGCTTTGCCCGTGCCCCCCGTGAGTTGCTGGTGCTGGCCCAGTGGCCAGACAACGTCACGGCGTTTCTGGTGTCGTGTCAGCAGTTGAGGTGAAGTCAGCTCAAAGGGCCAGCGGCTTGAAGGCTCACTCCTCCGCTTCCGTTGAGCCAGCCGGCACCAAGCGGATCTGCTTGCGACCCAGCTTGATTTCGAACTCATCGCCGGGCCTGAGATCCAGCATGGCGGTGTAGGCCTTGCCCACCAGCAGGTTGCCGTTGCCCTGAACCGTGGCCACGTAGCTCAGGCTGCGGCCACCTCTACCCTTGCCATTGCCGCCGTCCGTACCAAGGCTGACGCCCTTGGCTTCAAGCAGCGCCTCATAGAAGGCGGTGAAGTTCAGCCGCTCACTGCCGTCCTTCTTGCTGCTCACGTAGCCGCAGGCGCGCACCAGATCGGACTTGGAGGCATTGCCCAGCTCCAGGACTTTGGCGAGCAGGTCAGCACCAGTGAGGGCCATGAATGCCACGAGTTGATGGATTAAAGCTTACGCCCTGGCTGATGGTGGTCTTGACAGTCTGATGCAGCTGGCGCTGCCTTAATCGGAGGCTCTCGCATGCTTCGCCATCACCATTCCCGTCCAGATCCCTGTGACCTTGACGCAACAGCACCTGGGCCTGCTGATAGGAGCCAATCTCCTTGCAGCGATACGTCCGGCCACCAGGAATCGACCCGGTGGCACTCGCTGATCGACTGGACGTTCGGCCGCGGCGGAAGTCCCTGGGGCGGGTGATGCCTCCTGGCACTCGCCACACTCCGTAGCGGCTGCGGGAAGCCCGGAACTCAGCATCCAGGTACTCCTTGGCGTCGCACTGGCCCAGGTATTTGCGGTATGCGAAGGCCATGCCGTCTTCCACCGTCGCCAGGCCGAGATTGATCTCTCCGATCACCTCAGCCACCGTACGGCCATAGCGGTCCACCGTCTGGGGCCTGAGGGTCACGCTGGAGCCCAGCCGCAGCCGGCTCTGCAGAAGCGGCGGGCGTTGGCGCCATCGGGGGCCTGGGCCATCTCGGGGGCATCAATGCAGGCCAGTCGCACCGTGATCCGTTGCTCTCCTTGCAGCATCCGGATCGTGTCGCCGTCGCCGATCGAGAGCACCGTGGCGCGTTGCCCCTAAGCGATCCCCGGGGGGGAAATCACCCAAACCTGAGCAAGCATCAGGCCATACAGCAACAGGCGGAACCGTGTCATCGCCGGAGTCTGCATGGCACTCGCTCCTCGATCGAGAGGCACTCGAGAAGCGCCAGCTGATCACTCCTGAGCAGGCCCGATCACCGGCTGAACACAGCAATACTTAAACAAACGGACAATGGCGTTCAACGCCAGTGATCCAGATGCCATGGTGTCCGTGCCTGGAACAAAACCCTGCCAGCACGTTCCACCTTGTTCTTCAGTGAACAGCGCATGCGATTCACCTTCTCCCTGCCGCTGAACACCGCCTCGGTGCGCAAGGCCCTCAAGGCCCGCGGCATTGAAGCGGTCCTGGCGCAATGGCCTGAGCTGGAGGCCCATCGTTCCCTGCTCAGCCAGATCCAGATCGAGGAGCAGGAGCGAGAGGCCTACGAGCGCCTCAGTCAGGTGGCGGCAGGCCGGGTGGAGCGGTTGCTCGAGCTTCTCAAGCACGAGGTGGCGCAATAGCCATCAGGACTGCTGCTCCAGTCCCTCCAGCGCATCTCGCAGCTCACCGATGAACTCCTCATCCATCTCGGTGGCGGTCAGTTCCTCGCCTACCAGGTCCTGGATCAGGGGGTAGAAGCGCACCTCGAACCATTTACGGAACACCGAGTAGGTGCGCTCCGCCGGCCAGGTGCCGGTGTCGCGATGCCAGTAGTCGAGCTCGGCTTCAAAGATCGCCTCGTAGACCTCCTCGAGGATTTCTTCTGCCTCCTCTTGCGTGTCGTAGTCGGGGATCAGATACAGGCAGGGCTCCCTGGCGTCGGCCGCATCGACATCCAGATCCAGTTGCCTGGCCCACTCGAGCAGCTGCTGGGCGGGGTAGATCCCCACCGCGCAGCGGTTCACCACGGCCATGGCCCACTCGGCGGCATTGACTGAACGCTAGGCATGGCCACCTGGGCAGGCATGGTGCTGCCGGGGAAGCCAGACAACATCCTGGAGAAGAGCAAGAGGCCTGCATTCCAGCCCAGCTGCAGGAAGGCTGAGCAGGACCCCAATGAGAAGGGCGCCCCGTGTCGGGCGCCCTTGGGCCGCTTGCAGGGTCTCGGCTCGTGCCGCCCTAATCTGATTCATTGATAGTACCGCTTGCACGCTTTGTCATTACGGCAAGCCCATCATCCGAAGCGGCTGCGCTCTTCGGTACATTGTTCCTGTCGCTTCATCTAGTCGATTCCGTTGAGATTTTGCTGGGGATGTATATCCTCTTCTCAAATCTCGTGATAGCCTTCGACAAGCTTGCCTCAATTTAAGAATCACTCAGAACAGTACCGAAATGACAAGAACGAGAATTGGAAAAAATAGGGGAGAAATGAAGCAGCGCCAAGAAGCACCACTTTATAAATACCTTAAGAAGGCCCACCTCGAAGAGTTCTTTGAAAATGGGACCGTAAAGATCGGCACACTTTATGAGTACCGAGATGTCGAGAGTCATGGAAGCGTCATAGGCGACAGAGACGAAGGATTACAAACTACCGAATTGAGCCTGCCCGGTGGCGGTGAAATCGATCTCGCCTCCCCTTCACCAGAAGCCGATTTTTTACGAAAACAAGAAATTACTATTCCAAGCGAAATCGAACTTAGCGATGGCCTCATTCTAGATCTCACAAAGCCGTCGCCGGAAGCAGACGGATTTAATAGAATGTTTAAACAGCTGAGTACTCGACCTGTCCCGTGGGAGAAGATGAAGATAGTTTTAGATGAAGAATCTCAAATCATAGAACACACAAGCTCCCCTGATCTCTACATCTATTGCTTTGCCGGTGAGTATAACGAGAGTATTATGAAAGGATTTGGTTACGACTCATGCATAGAAATTGTACGGCCACGTGATTTCCTGAAGTCTATTAGTCGCTGTTTATATCATCAGGGTAGATATAAAGGTCTGGTGCAGATTAGGTACACGAATAAATCAACTCACTATCGGTTTCCGCATAGGTCGCACCCAGCCACTACAAAGGATCATGCTTACAGGGATCAAGATGAGTGGCGAGCAATATGGGCCCCGACCAAGATGAATGACCCCGCTTACAGAGTTCAGCCTGGGTGGAGGTTGGACACGAATCAGCCACCGATTAAACCACTAATTCTTAATGTTCCTAAAGCAATTCCATATTGTAGGGTGCACACTTCGTGACCACAAGCCTGGTGTACCTGGAAAATACTCATGAGGGTGTACCAATCAACTCGAAAAGCTGTTTCATCCAGCCCATGAGATCTACTTCCGTTAAGGGTGTACCTAGCGTGGAGTAATTGAGGCAGTGTAAGTCGTTCACTCGCCGACCGTGGAGTTCGTGGAAGCATCAGACTGGTAAGTTCGGGCCTAATGAAGAACCCAAGGCCCATTCCAGCACAGTGGATCTTAACATGTGAAGGGCGGTAGAATTTGCACAATTTGACGCTTGGGGTCAATCAGCTGCTTCGGATTTTACACATATACCGGCGCAGAGATAGTAATCAGTACTCATTCGAGACCTTCTTTCTTCCATTTAGCGGCAAACTCTCGGGTGAGAGTCGCTGGGTGAAGCTTGCTGATCTGATTCCGTGGGAAGATCACGTAGCCGCCCTACTGGGGATTGAGGCAGCAGCGGACGTGGCAGGGTCCCACTGGCAAGGTGCCTGGCCCGCTGGCGTCCAGCTGGAGATCTATGCGCCTTCGCGCACTCGGCCCCAACCACACCAGGGCGGCCTGCTGGCCCTTTGCCTCCAGCGGTTCCCTGAGTGGAGAGACCCCAAGTCGGTACTCAACGCCTGGCTCAAAGTCGCCGGCGGGCTTGGAGCAGCGCTGGCGGAACCGCCACGCTCAGAGCAATTCTGAGTGGAAGCCTGGCTAAAGGACCTGGAAGGGAACCGGCTGCTTCTGCTGGTCAACCGAGCCATTCCGCCAGTTTGGTGTAACGCCTACGGCCCAGGTGGTTCTTCACCGCCATCGCCAGCGCCTTCTTCTGCCCCACCAGCACCACCAGCTGCTTGCCTCTGGTGATGCCGGTGTACACCAGGTTGCGCTGCAGCATGGCGTAGTGCTGGGTGAGCAGAGGGATCACCACAGCCGGGTATTCGCTGCCCTGGCTCTTGTGGATCGTGCAGGCGTAGGCCGGCACCAGGTTGTCGAGTTCGCCCCAGCCGTAGGTCACCTCGCGCCCGTCAAAACGCACCGTCAGTTCGCTGGCATCGGCATCGATGGTTTCCACGGTGCCCACATCGCCGTTGAACACCTCCTTCTCGTAGTCGTTGGCCACCTGCATCACCTTGTCGGCCGGTGCAAAGCGCCAGCCAAAGCGCTCCACCTGCTCAGTGGGGTCGGGGTTGAGCAGGTTCTGCAGCTCGATGTTGAGCGACCTTGATCCACAGCCACCGCGCGCCATGGGGCACAGAACCTGCACCTGGGCGATCGGATCGAGGCCAAAGCGGGCCGGGATGCGCTCGCCCACCACCTTGAGGATCAGGGCCACCGCCTGCTCGGGCGTCTCGGCGGGCAGGAAATAGAAGTCAGTCGTGGCCCCAGCCGTTGGGGGCCGCAGATCGGGGATGGTGCCGGCGTTGATGGCGTGGGCGGTGGTGATGATCCGGCTGGAGGCCGCCTGTCGGAACACCTCCGTCAGCCGGGCCACCGGCAGGGCGCCGCTGTTGATCAGATCAGCGAGCACCTGGCCGGGCCCCACCGAGGGCAGCTGGTCCACATCACCCACCAGCAGCAAGGCCGCCTCCGGCGGGAGGGCATCGAGCAGGGAGGCCATCAGGGGCACATCCACCATCGAGGTTTCATCCACCACCAGCAGATCGCACTCCAGCGGCAGCTCGGCGTTGCGCTTGAAGCCAAAGGCCGCCGGATCGAACTCCAGCAGCCGGTGAATCGTCTTGGCCTCAAGGCCGGTGGTTTCGCCCATGCGCTTGGCGGCCCGGCCGGTGGGGGCGCAGAGCAGGATGCGCAGCTTCTTGGCGGCCAGGATGCGCAGGATGGCGTTGATCAAGGTGGTCTTGCCTACCCCCGGGCCGCCGGTGATCACCAGCACCTTGGCCGCCAGGGCCTGCTCCACCGCTGCCTTCTGGCTGGCGGCCAGCTCCAGGGCCAGGCGTTGCTCCACCCAGGGGACAGCTTTCGCTGAATCGATGGCTCCCCAGGGGGGGCGGCCTGCCGCCAGCGCCTGAAGGGCCGCCGCGATGCGGCGCTCATCGCGATGCAACTTTGAAAGGAAGATCGCCGGCTCAGCGTCCAGGACGTCAGCGATGACGGAGCCCTCGGCCAGCTCCAGATCCAGGGCTCTCTGGATCAACCCTGGCTCCAGCGGCACCCGTCTGCTGGCGCCGGTCTCATCAAGCGGTCCACTGGGCCGCTCCACCGCCAGCAGCTCACCGGCCAGCTTGAGCAGCTCAGCGCTGGGCAGGCCGCAGTGGCCATCACCGCTGGCCTCCAGCAGCGCGTAATTGATCCCGGCCCGCAGGCGGATCATGGCCTCAGGTTCGATGCCCAGCCGTGCGGCGATCGCATCAGCAGTGCGGAAGCCGATGCCACGGATGTCGCGCGCCAGGCGGTAGGGGTTCTCGGCCATCACCTGCACGGCGTCATTGCCGTACGTCTTGAAGATCCGCACCGCCCGGGCCGTGCCGACGCCATGGCTGTGCAGGAAGACCATGATTTCGCGCACCACCTTCTGGTCGGCCCAGGCCTGGGCGATGCGGCCGGCCCGCACCTTGCCGATGCCCGGCACCTCCCGCAGGCGCTCAGGGGTCTGCTCAATCACCTCGAACACCTGATCGCCGAACACAGCCACGAGCTTGCTGGCATAGATCGGGCCGATGCCGCGGATCATCCCCGAGCCCAGGTACTTCTCGATGCCTTCTGCTGTGGTGGGGGCGGAAGCCCTGAGGAAGGAGGCCTTGAACTGCTGGCCGTGCTCGCGGCTGTTCACCCAGGTACCGCTGACGGTCACCCATTCGCCGGCGCTGATCTCGGCGGCGTGCCCCACCACCGTCACCAGGTCGCGGTGGCCGCGGGCCTTGATGCGCAGCACGCAGAAGCCGTTCTCGGCGTTGTGGAAGGTGACGCGCTCAATCGAGCCCGCCAGCACCTCGGTGGGCTGCGGGCTGGCCTGTGCCGGATCGCTGGGAGACGGGCCAGCGATCGGCTTGTTCATGCCTCCTTGCGGTGCCATCGGGCCATGCTTACAGGCTGTTGCAACGCCCACCTCAGCTGCTGACGCACTGCAGGCAAGATGGGTTTAACAGACGCATCCATGCGACCGGCCTCCACGTGGCAAGCACCGATGAGCGAGGTCTGATGCTCGACGATGATTCGGACTACGACATCCAGTGTCAAAAGATACGCAAGGAGAATACAGCTCTTCTTGGCGAATTCAGCGGGTGGCTTGAGGAGGCGGGTCTTGCAGCAGCGACGATCGGAAGCCATTGCACAAACCTTGACTTTTATTTGAATCACTTCCTTCTCTACGCAGATACATTAAAGCCTGCCGATGGAGTTTGCTATGTCGGAGAGTTTCTTGGTGACTGGTTTATTCACAAGGCCATGTGGTCCAACAAGGCAACAATCAAGGCCAATGTTGCCAGCCTGAAGAAGTTCTATGCCTTCATGGCCGAACGAGGGTTGGTAAAGCCCGAGGAGTTTGCCTCGCTGAAGCAGCAGATCAAGAATGAGCTGCCGGAATGGCTGGGCGCTGTTGAGAGATACAACGACCCGGAAGTTGATTTTGAGGATGTCTGGCCGCTCTGAAATGGAGTGCGACCCGCAGCCACAGACGATTTCGTGCTGCTGCTGCGGGCTGGTTGCAGCTGCTGGCCTCAGCCGGACTGGTGAACAGTTTGGTGCTGATCAGCTGAGCGCACCTCGCGGTGCGACACCAGAAACGCCTCGATCCAGTCGTGGTGACACTTCTGGCTGATCCGATCGGCGATGGTCACCGCGGCCTCGGGCACTTGGAACCGTTTGCGGAATGCCCGTGTGAGGCTTTCCAGCAGGGGCCGTGGGAGGGCCCGCAGGGTGCTGTGCAGGTGCTGGATCGTCTCTGCATCGAGGACGAACTGGGCGGGGTCGGCCGGGGCTGGCGGATGTGAGGTCGCGGTCGGGGCAGCTGCGGCGGGTGAGGGAGCACCAGGGGCCGGCCGGTTGCCAGGAGCCCGCGGCACTCCTGGCCGCTGCGGCCCCTCCCCCAGGCCTGCGGTGCTGCTGACCTGTCTCTGCTGCTTGTCATAGAGGGCAAGCCCAAACGGATTGCCAAAGGTCATCAAGGCCCGTTTCATGGCGTCGGTCTCGGCTTCTTTGAGGGCGGATTCATGGGCCTGGCCCAGGTCCACGTCGATGCCGTGGCCGGCGCCGCTCCCTTCCCGCACCAGAGCGGGCAGCCCACCGGCGGTGACGGTGACGCGCACGCGGGCGGTGTAAGTGACACCCCAGCCCGGCTTCTGGTCCCTGCCGATGGGTCGTTCGGCCTGGGCGACGCAGCGGACGGCGATCGTCTGCCGCTGCCAGCCGTCGAACCCAAAGATGCGGTTCGCTTCTGAGATCACCTGCCAACCCTCCAGATAGCTCACGCGGCTGCGGCCCTGCTCCCGCTGGCGGACGTTGGCCCGATCGAGGGGAGCGGCAAGGGCTGCGAGCTGCTCGGGGGAGAAGCCGCTGGGCTGTGCCTGGTTGGCCTGCACTGTCGTGACGGATTCGATGGCTGCTGCTGGAGGGCCCTCCACTCGATCAGCGGTGCGGATCAACTCCAGGGCCGATGTCGGCCTCTGGATGGGTGGAGGAGCTGCAGGGCGGCTGATGGTGCTGGCCCCGTTGGAGGAAGGAGCGGCGACGGTCATGGCGATGGAAAGCGATGGAGCGAAGTGAAGTGAGAAGCGGAAGGGATTGGGTCAAGCAGGGGCCCCGGCTAGACCACCGAAACCCCATACGGGAGGGGCCTCTGGCCCCCCTAGTGGATGCGCCAGCTGCGGCGGGAAAGGAGCTGGGCACCGGTGATCAGGCGGCCAGCCTTGAGGGCCTCTTTGATGGCGGTCTTGTCCGGCTTGCTGGTGGTGGTGACGGTGAGCCACGCGGAATCGAGGGCCTGCTCGTCGTCGATCACCACGGCCGAGGATTTACGGCTGCTGAGCTCGTGATTGGGGAACGAGAAGCGGGTGGCTGCTGGCTGCAGCTGGGTGAGGACAAAGATCAGCGACTCCTCCAGGGCATTAGCCCGCCCTGCATCGGAGCGGGCCAGATCGGTGAGGCGCTTGGCCTGCTGCTGGCGGTAGGCGGCCTGGCCGCGCAGGTGCTCGATCACCCAGCAGGTGGCATCTGCTTTGGCCGCCAGGGCCGCCTTATTGCCCTCTTCTGCCAGGAGTGCCGCCTCCAGCTCAGCAAGGGCTGAGGCGCGGGTGTCGTCGCCGGCCTCCAGCTGCTCAGCCAGCTGAGCGATGGCGGTGGTGAGCTCCTGGGCCTCGATGCCCAGCTGCCAGAGGGAGCCGGTGCGCTGCAGGGTGCAGGACGGCCCGGCAGCCTGGGGGAGGGAAGGAGCGGCGAGGGTGGTGGGAACAGACATGGGGACGTGGAGTGGAGGGGAACGAGAAGAACGGGACGGCGATTGCCGCTCAGGCGGCGAGGGGCTCCGGTGAGAACGGCGGCGGCACTTCCATCACCACCACCGGCACTGGCGAACGGGAGGAGCAGCGGCGGGCCTGCTGCACCAGCGAGGCCGTGCCTGCCCCACCGGGAAAGGCGATCACCAGCACCGAGGCGCTGAACGCTGGGGAGGTGTGGGCCTGGGCCTCCACCAGGGCCTGCTCCAGCAGGAGGCGATTGCGGATCGGCCCGGCAGCACGGCCATGACGGCGCCAATCAGCGGCGAGGGCTTGGACCCGCCAGCCGAGCTGCTGGGCGGCACGGCCGATGGAGCGATCTGCGCCACGGGCCCCGCCATGCAGCAGCAAATGGACAGGCCGGCCACCGCTGCGCTGGAGCAGGGCGGAGGCGATGCACTCCTGGGGCCAGACGAGATCGCGACCACCGGCCGCGACGATGACGACCGAGCGATGGGCCAACGCCGGCGGCGGCAGGAGGCCAAGGGAAGGCAATGCAGCGGCCTGGGCCACTGCAGCAGAGGACAAGCTCATGGGCTACAGAGCAAACGAACGGGGCAAGTTGTCCGAGGATTTCGTTG
>CAMAPJ010000082.1 GCA_945860085.1 Synechococcus sp. UW140
GATCAGGGGCGTGATGGCGGGCTTGGCTGTGGCTGTGACGGTGGGCAGCCCCGCCCAGCGGGTGGTGAGGCTGCCGGTGATGCCCATCACCTCCAACGACTTCTGCAGCAGCCGGGCAACGTCGTAGCGGAGGCCATCAGCAAAAAACAACACCTCGCCTGGTGCCGCGGTGATGGCTCCTTGGTCTGCTGGAGTCGGCAGGCCGCTGCTGGCGACGGCTTTTTGGAAGCAGCTGGCGGTGTCATTCAGCCAGATCCGTAGCAAGGCTGCGACTGCCTTACGCACCACGCCTTCCTCGGCAGTGCTGGCCATCGCCACGGCCTGCCAGGCGCTCAGATCAGCCTCCCAGCCATCGGTTGTGTAGGGCGCAATGAACTCCTCAGGTGTGCTTCCCACCAGGGGCTGATCGGCGCGGTGGGCGAGCAGGCCGAGCGGCTCAAGCAGCTTTGCCATGGGGGAGAGCCCCAGCTGGGCCCAAATCCAGCTGCGCCGCTCGCGGTGCTGGACCTCCAGATCCCGCACGCAGCGGCATGCTTCGGCGTGGGATTTGCCGGCCAGGCCCTGGAGACCTGCGAGCACCTGGGCTTCGCAGGCGGCGTTGTGGGAGGGCCAGCGGGACAGATCCTGCCCGCCAACGGCTAAACCCATCTGCTCGGGCTCGACCCGGCGCAGCAGCTCATGAATACCCGGGAAGGCGGTGGGGTTTTCTGCAAAGCGCTGCCAGACCTTGTCCCAACCACCGGTGCCCTTGGTCAGCCGTTCGGCAGCGGAGAGTTCACCGTCTTTGGTGGGATCGAACTTGAGCTCTTTTTTCCAGGTGGAGGAAAGGACTGCCCACTGTTCTTGGCTGCAGCGCTGCTGGAAGGCCGGTGGATCCGCCATCCACTGCAGGAGGTCGCGGATCGCATCAGGAACTAAGTAGTCGTCGAAGTCTTTCGCCTCCAGCCGCTTGCCGCGCAGCTCCTCGAGCGGCACTGAAGCCACTTCAGCAAGAGCGCGGCTGAGAGCTGCTTTGGTGCCCTGATCCCCGGCCAGATCAAGGCCCAGGGAATCACTTGAGCTGAGGAAGGCGGCCAGGGTCCAGTCGCGCCCATTGCGCTGGAGCCAGAGGCTGCCGCGGAACATCAGCTCGATCAGCGGCTCCAGGGTCCAGGGGCAACCCTCGCCGGCCCGCAACTCCTGCCGGCTGATCCCAGGGAGATAGATCACCGGGATCTGACCTGCGGCCGCTTCTGCAGCGGGCAGACTGCGATCGACGATGCAGCGCAGCCACAGCGCCGGACCCTGCTGGTGATCGGGGTCGTAGTCGCCCAGGCAGAGCAGCTCGGGCAACTGCTGCCGCAACAGGGGAAGCAGCGGTTTCCACTCGCTGCGGGGATCGGTCCAGAGGATGGTGACGGGCGACTCTTCTGCATCGCCGTGGACGTTGCAGCTGCGCAGCTTCTGGATCAGGGATTCGAGCAGGGTGCGGGGCATGACCATCAGGTATCGCCCTCCTGGCTCAGGGGCGCTGGCTGAGCCTCAAGCTGAAAACCTTTTGCGCGTAGGCGGAGATCGATCTCTTCTGCTGCCTTAGCTGCGCGATTTCGGAGCTCGTCAGCCGTTCGGAAACCACTGAGATAGCTGGCTTCGTTGGCGCTGAGGGCACCGGGGTCGATGCCGAAGGTTTGGTGATGTCCAAGTGGAGTCGAGGCCATGGCGATTCGATCAGTCTGGCTGGGCAATCGTGCGCGGAACCGGCTTGATGCCACCTCGACGACCGAGCTTGAAGCCAATGCGGTAGATGTCGGGCATGTTGAGGCGATGGCATTGCATGGGTGTTAGCAACCCCAACTGGGCTAAGTAAGTTGTGAGACCATAAATTCCTTGATTGCGAAGATCTTTGGGAAGACGTTCGGCCAGCCCTGGAACATCCTCTGGTATGGATCCGAACGCCTCATTGAGCACATGCTCAAAAACTTCCTCGATGAATGGAACCAAGGATCGCCTTTCAGAAAAAGGCTTCATCAGTTCAGATAGCCAGGGGTGATCCTCTTCCAGCTCGGCAATACGGATTTCCGAAGCAGCCTGAACGCCACGTTTCAGGCCCTCATAGTGAAGGGGGTGCTCAGAATCTCGGAAACGATAAATAGATTCCTCGGCAGCGTTGCGTATCGCCGTTAGAAATGACCGTGGAGTTGCCTGACCCTGTGCATCAGCGAGATGGTTTACGATCCAGGTGTAAGGAACGCCGCGTCGCGTACCGCTTCCCATCCTGCGGCCAGCCAGTCGTTCGAAGAGCTGCCGCTGAACAGGTTCATCCTGCCGAACAGGAAGTGGTAGTTCCCATCGAGCCTCGGGCGAGCTGGGAGCTGCAGGCTCGTCCGGGGATCCAAATAGGCTGGCGGGGGAAGACTTTAAGCACCAGGACCGAAAAGCGTCCCGGGTTGCGCTGGGCGGGCCATTGCAAAGGCATTGCCAGAGCAAAGCGTGGAGATCGATGAGCGACCAGAGCAGGTCGACGCGAGTAGCGCGAATTTTGGCGATGTCGGGCAGATCAGTGAAGCTGCCACGCTGGTATTGGTCTGTACGAAGAAAGACTTTAGCGTGTAGATGCTTGAAATTCTTTAACTCCAGCACCAAGCGCAATAGCGCTTTAATGGCAGCAGAGACATGCAACCAGTTGCCATCGCGGCTGACGCGATCCAGCGCATCAAACACGAAGAGTTGATGCGTATTCTCGGACCTGAGAGCCTGATTGGCCTGACTTACCATAGTCCAGGCTTCTTCCAGATGATCCCCCACCCAGGATGCTGAAGCTGCCCAGGTTTCCTTAGGGAGCGGAGTGGTATTCGTTGGCAGAGAACGAAGTACAACGGCTAACCAGATGTTGTAAGGATCGGCCTGGTCCCTCATCAAGGCGTCAAAAACTGGAGTTGGGGGATGACTGTTGTGATCCCGATCGCTGAAGCCGGCAACCGTGTCAAGGGAATAGGGAAAAAGCGAGCGAAGCAAGGCTGCCGACGGCTGATGGTCGTGGCTGGCAAGAAGAGCTGTGGCCCAGGCTGTTTTGCCAACCCCCCGGGATCCAACCACGAGGCTGCAGTCCAGCTGAAGGGCTTTGTGATGGGTCCAGGGTAAAAACAGCTGCTGGTCGGGCAGCGGCACAGATGTGTCGCCTGGCAGCGAGGCCACAATGGCGGCGCGAATGGCGTTCGGATCAGGATCAGCGAGCTGCATTGTCATTGGTTGTCCCCGATGATTACCTGAAGATCAGTGAGCAGCGAGCCAAACACCAGCTTGATCTGATCAGGATCTGTGGACTGGAGGCGATCGTGCAGCGATTCAATCGCGGCAAAAGCCAGATTCCAACCAATCGCGCAAGGATTATGGGGCGCACTGAGATCGGGCAGATCAAAGTTGAAGAGATCAGAGGAAAGTGCGCCGATGGCTTCGGCCTCTGGATCGGGCTCAGGCCAGGCTTCGTCGTAGAGGCTGCCGCTGAAGAGGGAGTAGGCGTTTTCACAGAGTTGTTGGGTGGCCTGCGGAAAGGACCCATCGCCCCATGTGGGTATTAGTGCACCAACAACTTGTAGCCGCTCGCGAATGATGTGGGCAACACCATGGAGACGCCAGTGATCAAAGAGCATCCGATAGCCCTGCCAGGTCTGCAAACTATCGACGGCGAACAAATAGATGCGTCGAGCTGCCAAATTAGTGACACACGCCGAGGCCACTTCATCAATGCCGGCTCTCGAATCGATCAACACTATGCTGGGCAGATGTTTCTGTTCCAAGGCCAAGATCAGGCGCTGCAGTCTCTCAGACCAATTCTGGCGATGACCTTCGGGGGTGAAACCAGGCATCCAGACACGACCCAGCTTGCTCACATACTCGCCGGGTTCAAAGCCATGACTGGGCACCACGATCAGTTCACCACGTTGCTGGGTGCTGACCGAAGCGTGCATCTGCTCAAATACCGCCTCGCCATTGCCGACCAGATCCTCCACCAGCCAGTCGGTGATTCCATAAGCAGGCTGACGGCTCTGGGGCAGGAGAGACGTTGAAAGGCCAGGGGATTCGAGATCAAGATCGAGAACTAACACACGCTGCCCGGAGGCTGCGAGAGACCAGGCGCAGGCGGCAAGAGCTGTGGAACGGCCTACGCCTCCTTTGATGGAGTAAAAGACAACACGGGGTACGCGATAGACATCACCCTGATCGGAGATGGTTTCCCAGGTTGCTTCCTGGGCAAGACGATCGGCGACATGGATATTAGTGATCGTGTTGCCTTCACTATCCAGCAAGTCAAAGGTGTTACTCGCATCGATTAACTCACGAAAACCATCCTGAAAAAGAAGAACTTGGTCTAGGCCGACTGTGTGAGGCCCAAGTTTTGTGTGGATCTCTGCTGCAAGCTGATGCAGAGGATGCTCGGCAGTCGCTACATCAGCAGGCTTGTGAGCAGCTTCAACAACCAGTCGAACTCGGCCGTTGAGATCGCGGTTCACCAAGATGGGCAGATAAGGCTCCAGCTCTGGCAAGTGGCTCTTCAAGATCGCAGAAACTGCTGGCAAGAGCCCATCAAAGGTTGTCATGGCAATACTCCCTCAATGTCTGCCTGAGCCACCAATTGCTTCACAATGGCAGCACCCTGCCGATGATCACCAACCACAGTCTGTTGGAAGTGACTTCGGCTTGCATAGCGATGATGAATACTCCAATCGTCGAAGTACCTCGTTCCTGGAAGGGCCAATGAGGATGAACGCCCTTGGCGATAGGTCTCGTAGCGATCCCAAATCTCATCAGCGTGCTTACGGTCTGAGCCAAGGGCTGGAGCGTTGTTGGGTTTTAGATTCATCCCCCACTTCATCATCAAGGCCTTGAGGCCGCATTCAGCGGAGAGGCCGTAGAGCTGGTCAGCATTGGCAAGTCTAGAGAGAGGGGGGTGGAAGAGTTGCTCGGCATCAAGCCAATGGCGCTCCATTGCATCAAGGTAATCAGGCGGTAAGTTCGGTGCAGTCATGATTCGTCTCCAGTGTGTAGCGCCCTGGCAGCTTCCTTCGCCGCCCGGCTGTAATGCAGATTGTTCCAGCGGTTCCCGTCGAAACTATCGCCTGCAGGCGGTGCGCCTGGAACTGGGGCGCCGAAATCAGTGGCAATGGCAGGGCTGTTTTCATCCCAGCCCCAAAACCAGGGGAATTCATCTTTGGAACGCATTGGCTCCTTGCCCCTGTCCTTCGCCCACTTGATCGTGCCGGGCTTGGCGCGGAGGATGCCGGCGCCGGTTTTGCCACCTTTGCGGAGCTGCGCATTCAGGAACGAACGAATATTTATTCGAACGCCATCGTTGATGTCCGGATCCCAGCCGATTGCCTGCTGGTGCAGCGGCTTCCAGCGGACGAATAGGTCGTAGGGAGGTTCACCTTCGAGAATCTTTTTGAGCTGCCCCTGCAGATCAAGCGCTGCAGTCAAGCGGTCGTCAGCGCCATTGACGCCCTCCGCTTGATCAAGTTTTTGGCGATCAATCCAGTCACCTAGATAGGTGAAGGTGAGCTGCTCCAGGGTTCTGCGGCCCTGGCCATTAGGAGCCGCCAGCTTGTGATAATTCACCAGGGCGCTAAAGCCATGGGGATGGCCATCCCAGATCTGCCAGATGAAGGGCCGGCTCTGGAACAGCTTGCAGTGTTCGCTGAAGAAGGAACTGCGCAGCCAGCTCTCTAAATCAGGTTCGGGTTTTTTAGCATTATTTTCCACTGCCGTAGCCAATAGCAGCTCGCGCTCTTTCGCCGACAACCACTCATCTCCTAAGGCAGTATTTAAAAGCTTTCGGAGGCGTTCAACGGCAGAAGCTTCTCCTCGAACTGGTGCCAGGCAAACGATGCCATCTTCATCGGACAGGGTCTCCAGCCCATCAGAGTCGAGGGCAGGGCAATCGGTAAAACTGGAACCGGTCTGGCGCGGCCACTCATAACCAACCAGCCGAGCTACGGCCACATGCAACGGCTGATCTGCACCGGCAGGGTGGCCATTAAATAGCCATTGCGTTGAGTCACTGGAAAATGGCTTTGGCAATCCGTGAGGATATGTTTTGGCGGCCACCTTCTGCCAGCGCTCTAGGTCAAAGGGTACTTTGGCTAGAGTCGCGCTGGCAACAACGACTCCATTGTCAAGTTCGCGCACTGCTTTTGCAAAGTCCTGACTGCTGCAGTAGCACCAGAGTGCCGGGATAATTGAAGCATCTCTAGGCAATAAAACTCCCAGCATTTTTTCAAACTTTTCTCCGGTGAAAAGAGTTGGCTTTAAGTCGCGCATTAGGCCAATAGCCACTCCTTGGCTCCCCCAAGCCTGCTGTCCGCTTTGGTCCTGATTGTGAATTTGCTCCCGCTCCGCGAGAGACATACCGCGCACTCTTTCTTCCTGTTTGCACCAAGCCAGAATATAGTGTCGTCCGCCAAACAGAGTGGGTTTGTCAACAGTGCTCTGTTGGGGTGTCCAATCATCCGTCAGGCGGGATATTTCCCAAAAACATCGCCCATAATGGGAGTAGTCGCCAGTCCCCAAGCCTAGAATCGAAGAAGAATATTCATTGAGTCTTGTTTCCGAAGAGTGCGTAGCGAGAGTTATTTTATGATCGGGGTTCTCGGCTTGGGCTGTTTGGTGAAGATGCCTTACGGGTTGCGCGAGCAGATCGGCCGCCTTTGCCGCAGGCCCACGTTGCTGTGAGACCTCTAATCCCATTATTAAGTGGCCGGAGGTTGGCGCTGCATTTGTTAGTGCCAACATGGCTGCGAAGGCGCCTGCGGCGGACGAACTTTCGAAGCCGCCTTCCCCGAGACGGGCTATCGCGTTCCACGTTGATCGCGAAAGAAGGCTAATTCGCAGCTTTTTATATGCTGCCTGGAAGAACCAGTTTTGCGGCATTATCAAAGCTGCGCTCCCGCCGCGGGCACAAAAAGACAGGCCTCGTTCCGTGAAGCAGGTGGCGAGGTCAGCCTTTGCCTCTTGATGAACCCGCTCGCAGTAATCCTTTAGGACACCATCTTGTTTGCCTCTTCCGAGATAAGGCACATTTGTAGCGACCAGCGTAAATCGGCCGGCGAGAATTTCTGCCGCATTGGCCAAGCCGCGCGCGGTCACGGCTAGTTCATTGCTGTTGTCGTCTTTGGATTCCTGCTCCATCGCCTGTTCCAGTAGTGGCTGGAGTTCGTTGAACCCAGCCATAAGTAAATCGGCTTCCCCTGCTCTTGGATTGACAAGGCTCCCCAGTACAGCTGCATTGTCAAATAACTTGTAGAGCCGCTTCATTCCATTCCTCAGCCGCTCGTTATCACCAGCCAAAGCCAACCAGTCGGCCTCACTGATGTTCGGCGCCAGGCCCGAACATGCAAGGTTCATCGCGGGCAACTTGCAGTGACCCACACGCCGCCACGCGGCCAGCGCCAGGTTGAACGCGCCAATCTGCGTGCAGCGCGGATCAATCTCTAGGCCGAACAGGTTGTCCTGGATCACCGCCGCCACGGCGGACTGTTCGCTCACTCCCTCCTCCTCCATTCGCAGCGCTACCAGCCGCTCGAACATCGCCACCACGAAATGCCCGCTCCCCATACAGGGATCGAGGCACTTCAGCTCAGTCCCAGTTTTGGGCCAGCCTTCAAAGGTTCCAGCTGCCGGCGTCCAGACGCCATCGTCTGACTTGACAAACCGTAGGTAACTCCAGAGGCAGCCCGGCAGGGCCACGGCCTGGCGAAGCTCCTCCTCGCTCTGGGCGGTTGCAGCCAGCTGGGGATTGGCTGCCAAAACTTTGCCAGCGTGCCAAGCACCGAGGGTGTTGTCGAGCAGGAAATCCACCATGTAGTCCTCGGTGAACAACTGCGTCACCGGGGAGATTTCATCAGCGCCGATCTTGACGCCGGAGTCGTTCACCTCCTTCTTGCGTTTGGTCTGCCAGAACTGATAGGTCCAGCCCAGGCTGTCGCTGGCCGTGAAGGTCTCTGTCTCCAGCCCAGCTACCAAGCCCTGCAGCTGTTGTCTGATCTCCAGCGGCAGCTTCGCTGCCAGCACCGGATCATCGCCTCGAAAGATCTGCGGCAGCATCGACTGGGCATATTGCGCGGCCAGACCCCAAAGATCTGTTCCCTCTTCGGCTGCCAGCTCTTCGCATTCATCCAGGCTGATCGACACCCCAGAAGAGGGTTCGATCAGCAACTGGTTCTCCGCCAGAAAGCGGGCGAAAAGCATGCGGTGCCAGTGCTCATAGGCCATCTCCCGCACGAGCCGTTCAATGCCCTGCGAGCCCTTCTGGGGATCTCGCTGATCACCCAGCTGGCGGCCGCGGGCCCGCAGGCGGTTGCGCAGCTTGCGCTCCTCCTCACTCATCGAGCCAAACGGCTCGCTTGCATCTACTGCCAGGGCCGTGAGGGCATCCCGCGCACCGCCTTCGGCTTTATCGCGGGCTTTCACCACGGTGGCTTCAAGGGTCTTGCGCAGATCGGAGGCGAGGGCGGGCATGGGGGTCAGTTGATCTGAATGGGTCCGTTTGTGAGGGCGTCAGCCAGCCTCCGGCGTTCGGTTGCCCACCAGGCATCAAGCGCCGCTTCGTCTTTGAGCACCCCACTGCTGAGCTTGAGCGGCTGGATGTTGGGCTCCAGGGCCTTGGCTGCCGCAGATCGGGCCTTGCCAAAGCGGGTGGGCAGGCTTTCGGCCAGCTCCGCCCTGCTGGCCAGGGAGCGCTGTTGCAGCGCCTCCAGCAGCTTGCTTCGCTCCACAGGTTCGGCGGATGGAGCCGCCACCGGCAATTGCAGTGCTTGTCCGATGCGATTGCGCTCCAGCTCCGGTAGGTCTTGCCACTCGGCACTGGTCTGCAGTTGCTGCAGCTCGGCCGCCACCACCTGGCTCACCTGTTGCTGGGCCTGCTCCAGCTCGGCAGTTAGCGCTTGCTCCAGTTGCTGCAGCAGGGGAGCCGCGAAATCGGTGGTGGGATCCAGCAGCGAGCGCTGGCTACGGATCGCCTCCACCTGGGGCTCCAGTTCTTGGCAGACAGACAATCCCTGGGCCTGGTGCAGCAGAGCCTGCAGCCGTTCCCAGCCAGGCAACCGTTTCTCTTTGAGAGCCACCAGGCTGCAGGCCTGATCCCACAACTCCTGCAGCTGCTCCTTGGCATCAAGGATCGCCTTGAGTTGCTCGGGGCCACTCTTTTGGCGCAGCTCCTTCAAGAGGGTGGCGCTCACTGGCTGGGGCAGCGGGGCCTCACCACCGGATTGGAGAACCTTGTTCTCAAGGGCATCGAGGAACTCGACGGCCTTGGCTTCTTCCTGCCCTGACAGGGCCGAGACATCGGCAATGCCAAAAACGGCCCGCACCCCCATCTTTTCCTTGACGGTGAGGCGTACCTCCTGCAGGTAGAAGCGCGCCTTGCCGAGGCTCTGTTGATCGAGCTGCCCAACCGCAATTGCGTTGTTCTGGCTGTCCTTGGCGCTAAGGGTGCCATCGCGCAGCAGGGCCAGCAGCACCGCATCAATCGCGTCCTGGGGCCAGCCGTAGGGCGCTACGCGCAGGACGGCGCGGATGGCGCTGCCCTCCTTGCCGCCGCCGATGGCACCGATGACGATGCGGGCCACCGGATGGCTGTCGTTTGAGCCCTGATGGCCCACGGCAGAAAGCGGTGAATCGCTGCCATCTTTGGCGCGCTTCACGGCGGTGCCCCAGCTGCCGTGATCGGCCTTGTGGAACTCGGGGAATAGCCGGGCTAGTGCTGCCTCAGAAGCCGCGGATTGCAGCTTCTCGCTGAGCTTGATGCCGTACTCCTCAATGCCGCCACCCTTGAGCACTAGGGCATTGGCGATCACATCGGCAATCAGCTCGTTGCAGTCGTCTTCTGCGCGGCTCTGTCGGCTTTGCATCGCCTGCCTTGCTTCCTGGCCTTCTGGTGTGGAGGGGGTGCCGTAGTGATCGAGAACCCGGCGAGCGGCCGTGGCATCAATGATCCGGCTTTGCAGCTCTTCCGCGTTGCGGCGAGGCAAGAACACATGCAGCACCGGATCGTCGGCGCCGGCCTCGCGGGCGGCATCGCGCACCTCCTTGTCGCTGCAGCCCCAGCCATCGCGAATCCACACCACCACCTGCTCGTTCGAGGGCGCCGGCGGCTCGGGGTTCGGCCAGTGGACGATCGACCGCTGGATCTTGGCTTGCCCCTGCAGCAAGCGAACCGCCTTGAGTTCCTTCTGGAGCTCGAGGCCGAGGCGCTTCTCTCGCTCGTTGGTGATTTCGGCGGTGTCGTTGCGAACCGCCTGGCGCTTCTCCTCAAACAACCGCTGCCACTGGGCGCCTTCTGTGGTCTGCAGGCGGTATTCCACCTGCCCCTGCTCGGCAGGGATCGGCATCACAACACCGTCCTCTGCCATCGCCTCCAGCAGACCGGTGATTTGATTGCGCAGGGGGCCGCTGTCCTTGCGGAGATCCGGCACCATCAGATCGGCCAAGGTGCGGGCCGTGGCGCGAATCCCTTTGTCGGCGCCCTGCTCACGTGGCAGCCGGCTGATCAGGAAGGCCAGCCCGCAGAGACTTTGCTTGAGCTTGCCTTCTTCACTGCCGTCATCGAGCCCGGCGATGCGGTTGTTGAGCTCGTTGAGCAGCACACCCGAGTTCACCAGGTCAGGGCCCATCGCCTGGAACAACACATCGCCGGTGATCACCCGGCCTAGGTCTTCTTCGGCGATGTCTTTGACGGCGTCAAAGATAATCCGCAGCTGGGAACGCAGCTGGCTGTTGGTGCCGGCCACATCGACGCTGCGGAAGCACTCCTCCCAGAAACGCCGGCGCGTTGGCAGCAGCGGGTAGTCGGCCACCGCCACCTGGCGATCTTCGCTGCGCTCTTTGATCAGGCTGCCTTCCAGCTGTTTGGAGACCTCACCGGCGTTGGCCTCCAGCACCTGCTGCACGTCGGCCTGGGCGTCGGCGCGCTTCTGCAGGATCACCTTGCGGATCACCGTTTCCACGTCGGTGTCCGACAGCTGCACCGTGACGCGGAAGCGGTCCTTGAGCTTCTGGAGCTGGGGCGTTTCTGACGACAACGCCGACTGGCCGGAAGCCACCAACATCACCCGGCTGTCGAGCTCAGCCTGAACAGCCTCGGCAACTTCCACAAAGTCGGTGGCCCGGTCGTTGGAGTCGCCGATGTACTGCTGCACCTCATCGAGCACGAGCATCGTGTGAGGTAGGTCGCCGCCATCGGGCGCCAGCGCCTTGCGGGCCAGCTGCACGAACTCGGCGGTGGTGATGTCGCTATCGCTGTTGGGGTATTGCTGGCGAATCACGTCTCGCGCCTCGCGGTTGCCGGCGGCATAGTCCGGGTCTTGTTCCAGCACGGCTCCGGCGATCAGCGGGCTTACGTAGAGCTCATCGAGCTCCTCCAGCCAGCGGCTGCCTTCTGCCTCAACTGCTGAGCGCACCGCATCGAGGTAACCCTTCTCCCGCAGCCAGAAGCAGAAGCGCGCCTGGGGCACCTTCTCGGGCATGCCAACCGCCTTGAGCAGGATCGCCAGGACGGTCTTGCGCACGGCGTCTTTGGCGCCAGAGGGCATGGCGCCGCTGGCGACCATCAGCGGTTTGCCACTTCTGGCGGCAAGGGTGTCGAGCTCGCGGAACTGGGCCTTCACCCCCTCGGGGAGCTCCAGCACCAGATCTCGGGCGCGCTTGCCTGGGAACACCTCGGTGTTAGCCCACATGTGGCCGAGCGTCTTCTGCAGGTGCGACTTTCCACTCCCGAAGAAACCCGACACCCACGCTGCGTTCTGGCGTGCCTGCCCCTGCTGGGACAGGTAGCTCTGCAGGATTCGCTCCATGGCCTGGCCATACTGGCCGTCGCATACAAAGGTGCTCAGTTCGCCCTCCAGCTCCCGGCGAGCGTTGTCGTCGTCGAGCGTGGTGATTCGCGCCTGGCCGTTGTTGGCAAGAGGGCTTGTGCGCGGGTCGCGCTGCAGGGTTTGGAAAATCTTTTGGGTCATGCCACCGCTCCTGTGGGATGGCGGGTGATGCCCACCGCCATGTAGTTCCAGCCGTCTCGAGCATCGAGCAGCCGGTAGTTGTTGCTGTCTTTCTGACCTGGGAAGAACACGACCAGACGGCCCTGGATC
>CAMAPJ010000083.1 GCA_945860085.1 Synechococcus sp. UW140
TCCCCAGGTCGCAGCAAAGCTGGCTCTGTCCCAGGTCGCAGCAAAGCTGGCTCTGTCCCAGGTCGCAGCAAAGCTGGCTCTGTCCCAGGTCGCAGCAAAGCTGGCTCTGTCCCAGGTCGCAGCAAAGCTGACTCTGTCCCAGGTCGCAGCAAAGCTGACTCTGTCCCAGGTCGCAGCAAAGCTGCGAAGGCCGCGATGGCGCCGTTGTTGCGGTAGGTGGTTTTTAGTTCGATGGCGGCTTCGCCTAGGGCGGCGAGGCGGCCGGGCCGGGTCAATTCCTGCAGGACTGCGCCGGGACCCACCGGTGGCAGCTGGGCTGGATCGCCCACCAGCAGCAGCTGGCAGGCGCCAGGTAGGGCCTCCAGTAAGGCCGCCATCAGGGGTAGATCCACCATCGACAGCTCATCGACCACGAGCAGGTCGAGGGCCAGGGGATGGCGCCGGTTGCGGCCGAAGCGCTCGCCGCTGCTCTCCAGCAGCCGGTGCAACGTGGTGCAGGGCGCCAGGCGTAGGCGCGCGGCCAGGGGCCCCTCAAGCCTCTGGGACCCCTCCAGCAGGGTGGTGCGTAGGCGGGCGGCCGCCTTGCCGGTGGGGGCGGCCAGGTGCAGGCGCAGCTCCGGTCGCAGGGCGAGCATCGCCCCCAGCATCTGCACCACTGTGCTCGTTTTGCCCGTGCCTGGACCGCCGCCCAGTAGCACTAGGCCATGGCGCAGCAGGGCCGCCACCGCCTGCTGTTGCTGCGGGTCCAGCCCCTGGGCCGTGGCGGCAGCAACAGCCTGGTCCACGGCAGGCGCTCCCAGGGGCTGGGCGAGACGGGCTTGGGAGCGGGCCGTGAGCTGCTCTAGGCAAGCGTCCAATTGCAGGTGCCAGCGGCGCCAGCGCAAGCGCCCCTCGCTCCACACCAGAGGCGCCTCCGGCTGGCTGTCGAGCTGGCTGGCTGCCACCGCCAGGGGCGAGGCGGTCAGGGCCTGAAGGTGTCGTTCCGGCCAGCCCTGGGGGTCAATGCCCTCTGGCGCCGGCCCGCCCAAGGACAGCTCCAGCTCCCCCCGCTCCAGGGCGACGACCATGGCTGCAAGCAGCTCTAACAGGGCGGCGGGCGGCGGGCTGGCCTCCAAGCTGCCAGCGCCGCAAAGCCGGGGCAGGGCCTCGATCAGGGCCAGGGCCAGGGGGCTGGGTTCGGCCAGGGTCCTGGGGATCGGCAGCTTGGTTCCTGGGTCTGACTTGCCCTGAGCGGCCTGGTGCATCGGTTGGCTTGCATCCGCCGGACTATTGATTGGGGTCATGGGCTCCCCTGGCGCAGGAGCCGGTCCAGGGCCAGGATCCGGCTCAGGGGGGGGCGCTCCACCAGGCAGCCGGGCACCGGATCGGCCTCGGTAGGGCCGGGCAGGCCGCGCAGGAACAGGTAGGCGTAGCCGCCCAGCTGGCGGCTGGGGTCGTACTCCTGCAGGCGCCAGCGCAGGTAACGATGCAGGGCCACCAGGTAGAGGTGCGCCTGCAGGGGGTAGTGGTGGTGTGCCATCTGGCTGACCATCGCCGCCTGGCTGTAGTGGGCCGGCCCGCAGGCGCTGGGCTGACCGTCCCGGTCCCGCTCCCCGATCCAGTTGCTTTTCCAATCGATCACCCACCAGCGCCCGGCCACGCAGCAGACCAGATCCATGGAGCCCGTGAGAAAGCCGCGGCTGGCGATGCTGAGACGCTCCAGCTCCCGGGCATAGGCCGCTCCGAACAGGCCGCCCGGGTGCTGGGCGAACACCTGGGCCAGGCCCTTTGTGGTGATCAGGGGCTGGCAGCCTGCCTCCGCGCCAGGGCCGCCAGGGGCCCCTTCGCGGGCCACGGCCAGGGGAAGGTCGAAGCCCATCTCGTTGATGCGTTCGCCCAAGGAAAGCTCGGCCAGGCAGAACCGACCCAGGGCGCCGCCCAGGGGGGTGTGGCGCAACTGCTCAAGGGCCTGCTGAACAGAACCGAGTTCCGTAACGGCCAGGCCGGCCCGGGCGAGTTCCCGGCGGATGACCGCCGTGGTGGCTTCGCTGCCTCCGGGCTGCTGGAAGTCGACCTGTTCGAGGATGCGATGCAGGGTGTCGCCTGGCCCGGCGCCCCGGGGAAAGTGGCTCAGGGGGCCGTTGTGGCTCCAGGTCTGGTCCCCTGCGCTAGCCGCTCGACCAGGGGCTGTTACTGGCTCTTCGACTCGGGGCGCTTCCAATAAGGGCGCTTCCAATAAGCGCGCTTCAACCTTCGGCGCTTCAATCCCGGGCTCTTCCATCCTGGGGGCTTCGTTGGGGTCTGTCCCCGGATCCCCGGCGCCTCCGTCAAGGCGGTCGACGTCTGCCAGAAGCAGGTCAGCCTCGCGGCCTTCTTCGCTCACCTGGGGCGGCAGGTTGATCTGGCTGCCATGGGTCCAGCCCGAATAGCTGCTGCGCCCCCAGCTGCGGTCGAGCCGGTGGCGGGGCACGGGTCCACAGGCGAGGCTCTCCGGCGTTGCCGGCGGTTGCCAGCGGCCCGGCAGGCACGGCAGTTCGGCGGGATCCAGGCGCTGTAGGGGCAGGTCTCTCTCGCGACCATCGGCTTCGAACAACCAGGGGCCGATCGCTCCGGCCGCGCTGGCCTGGTTCTTGTCCTGATCTCCGTCCCGGTCTTTGGGTAGGCCCAACACCAGCAGGTGACGCGCCCGGGTGGCGGCCACATAGGCCAGCCGCTCCCGTTCCTGGGCCTGGGCGGCCTGGTCCTGGAGGCTGGCCTGGCGACCGATGCCCCAGTGCGGTTCGAGGTGCAGATCCAGCCGCGGCCGGCTCGTTTCGGTGGGCTGCCAGCGGCGACCCAGCTGGGCCAGGCCGGCCTTGATCGGCGTCTGGCTTTGCCAGAGGTAGGGGCAGATCACCACCGGGTATTCCAGGCCCTTGCTGCGATACACCGTCACCACCGCAATCGCCGCCTGGGCCGCATCGCTGTTGAGTTGGTGGCTTGCTGGCACGGAGCGATCCTCCGCCAGCCTCAGGCTGCGCAACCAGTCCGCTGCCGCCCCGGCCCCCAGTTGCTCGCGGTGCATGCGCTCTTGGACCAGTTCGGCGGCCTGCTGCAGGTCGGCCAGGAGCCGGCCGCCTAGGGCCAGCCGGGCCAGGCCCTGTTGATCCAGCAGCTGGGTCAAACTGGCCAGCAACCCCTGGCGAGGCAGCTCCTCGGCCAGGCGGCTGATCGCTTCCGCCAGTCCATCCCAACGGCCCGGGGCGGGTTCGGCCAGGTCCTGGGCGTTCCAGCCCACCAAAGGCGAGGCGGCCAGTAGGCGCAGGCGCCGGGCGCTACCCGGATCGGCCAGGGCATCGAGCAGGCGCTGCAGGCCGTTGGCGCCGGCGCTGGCGAATACATCGCCCACACTGACCAGCCGGCTTGGCAGGCCGCGCCGTTGTAGGGCGAGCCGGAGGGCCTCCGCATCCCGGTGTTTGCTCACCAACAGACAGAGATCGCCGGGGCTAAGGGGCCGTTCCTGTCTGATCGAAGGGGGGTCTGCCCCTCCTTCACCAGCCTTTGGTGTGTTCCAACTGGGTTTGTCCCTGCCCGTGGTCTTGCTGTCGACAAGGTTCCCGGCCGCTTCCCCGCCGGCTTGGAGCTCCGTTTTGGTTTCGCGCAGCATCAGCTGGCGCTGCAGGAGTTGCAAGCAGAGGCCCGCCACCTGGTCGGCGAGCTGGTCGCCATCAAGGCGCAGGAGCTGCAGCGGCTGCTCGCCAGCGCCCAGCTGGAGCTCTCCCTTCTCGGCGCAAGACTCCACTTCGGGAACCTCAAGCTCGGATAGGGGCAGCCCCGGGGCCATCAGGGCGTTGAGGGCTTCCACCAATGGCTTGGAGGAGCGGCGGTTCTGGCGCAGGCCATGCAGGCCATCGGCCCGGTGCCGGGCCCGTTGGTAGGTGGCCAGGTCGCCGCCGCGGAAGCGATAGATCGCCTGCTTGGGGTCCCCCACGAGGACAACCAGATGGCTGGCGCTGGCGCCGGGTTCGGCCAGGAAGGCACGCTCCAAGATCCGCCATTGGATCGGATCGGTGTCCTGGAATTCATCGACCAGGGCGACCCGGTAGCGCTGGCGTAGGGCGGCGATCAGGGCGCCGTGGTCCTGGCCGGAGGGACCCGGATCAAGGCCTTCCAGCAACTGGGCAAAGCCCATGCGGCCGCTGCGCTGACGCCGCCGCAGCAACTCCTGGCGGGCCCAATGGCCGAAATGCAGCAAGGTCCCTTCCAGGGGGCCATCTACTAGGTCGGCAATCGCTTCCAGCAGGGACCGCTCCGGTAGGGAGATCGGGTCGTCCTCGTAGGGAGCCACCATGCGGGTGAAGGGCCCGGGATGGAAGTAGTCGCGCAGCAGCTTCTGTTGCACGACGGCTTGATAGCCGGGCAGCGCCGATTCCGATTCCGGCTCCGAACCAGGTTCAGCCCCTGGAGCGCCCCCGGCGGGTTGGCCCAGCTCAGCGGTGCCTAGCTCAGCGGTGCCCAGCTCAGCTGTTCCCTGCCCAAAGGGGCCCGGCTGGGCTTGCTCCTGCTCGGTGATCCAGCGGTTGAGCGCTTCGACCCGGTTGCTGCGGGGTTTGGCCGAGTAAAGGCAACCGGAGGCGATCGCCTTAGCGCCAAACCGGCCGCGCAGGTCGGCGGCGGTGCTGCAGAAGGTCTGCTCCAGGGCCTGGCCCTTTTGGTTCCACAGGCTCACAAACCGCTGCCAGCGCTGGGGCCAGAGCGCCATCAACTGGGAGGGCAGGGGCTGCTCGAAGCGGATCTCCGGCGGCAGGGGATCGAGCTCTAGGGCCGGATCGCCGTCAAGGCGTTTGAGCACGCTGACCAGGTGCTCGAAGCGCAGGCCCCGCGCCTGGAGACCACCGAGCAGTTGGGGCGGCAGGGGCAGCAGCTGCCCTTGCCAGTAGTCATGCACGATCTCCAGCTGCAGCTGGCTGTCATCGCTTTCCAGCTCCACCGCCGGGCCCAGCCCCGCCTCCAGGGCCTGGCGTTGCAAGCTGCGGCGGCAGAAGCCATGGATCGTGGTGATGTCGGCGCGATCGAGATCTTCGAGGGCTTCGAGCAGGCGGGCACGCAGGGCCCATTGGATCTGCGGATCGGGGCTCTGCGACTGGTGCCACTGGGCCAGGGTGTCGTCGGCGTAGTGGACTGTGTCGGCGGGGGCTTCAAGGGCTTCGAGGCCTTGCTGTAATCGCCGGGCAATGCGATCGCGCAGTTCTGCCGCCGCCGCATCGGTGAAGGTCACCACCAGTAGCTCCTGCAGCCGTTGCTTGCGTTCGGCCACCAAGCGCAGCACCAGATGGGCCAGGGCAAAGGTCTTGCCGGTGCCAGCACTGGCCTCCAGCAGTTGCAGGCCGGGATCGAGTGGGAACCGGTTGGCGTCGAAATCGGCCAGGGGCGGCGCCTCCTGCTGCGCCCCAGCCCCTAGCGCCGCTGTCTTGACAGCCGCCGCCCTGGCCCCCCCGCTCCCTGACGGGGCAATCGGCACGGAGACGCTCATGCTTTGAGGGCCTCCAGCCGCTCCAGCAGGGGGCCATGCAAGGCGCAAGCAAGATTGCCGAAGGCCCCATCGACCAGCTCCCGCCCGGGACGGTCGGCGCCGAAGCAGAGGGCCAAGCTGGCCTGCTGCCGCTCCGCGCGGTGGTTGGACCCCCCTTCCCAGCACTCGATCGCCTTAGCCCGGCCAGCGCCGGCCTGGCGCCGTTCGGCCTGGGCGTAGGCCCAGCCCGTTTCCGGTGGCAGGGGCCAGCAGCGCTGGCGGCCCTGGTGCCGCCAGGCCAGCAGTTGGTCCAGCAAGGATTGCGCCTCCTGGGGGCTGGCCGGTGGCTTGATCTGGGCCAGGGGCCGGAACTGGTCGCCATCGCGGCCGATCAGCAGGCCGCGGCGGGGCGCCGCTCCTGCGGCGGTGGCTAGCAGCAGGGCCAGCCAGAGCTCCTGGTGGTGGGCGCAGCGAACTTTGGCGGAATGCCAGATCACCAGGGCCTCCCCATGCCAGAGCAAGTCCGCCTGCAGGCTCCCATGGACCAGCAGGCGCCGCTCTCCGCGCCCCAGGGCCTGCAGGCTGTGGTGCAGGGAGCCATAGCGCTGGCTGAGGCGACCAGCCTCCAGGATTCCGGCCGAGCGGGCGGGCAGCAGACCCTGGCCCCGGTGCTGGCCCAGCCAGTCGGGCGGGGCGATTGGCTCGCTGGCCTCGCTTTCAGGGGCCCGATCCGGCTGAGCGCCCGGCTCGGCTCGCCCCGGGCCCGGTCCCGCCAGGGCTGGGCTGGTGTCCAGGCTCTGGCGCAGCAGGCTGGAGCGCAACCGTTCATCCAGCTCCAGGGGATCGAAGTCCTCAAGGCCTAAGTCCCATTCCCGGGGCCGCAGGCCTAGCTGCTCCAGCCAGCACTCCTGGGGTTGGAGCAGCCAGTGGCGCAGGTCGTCAAAGGTCTGCTCATCCTGGCTGGGCGCCAGGGCCCCATCCCTGGGCCTGGGACCGTCAGCTAGGGCCAGGGGAGCCTGGATCGAATGGGCATCGAGCAATTGCCTTGCCGCCAGCAGACGCCGGTCGCAACTGGGGGCCGGCCGGGGGCCCAGCGGCAGGAAATTGGCCCGCTCCAGGGGGTTCGGGCTGTGCTCCACCAGCAGCTCCCGGGCCTGCTCCTGTCCCAGTTGCTGCTCGAGCAGGGCCAGCCACTGGCGCACCGGTGTGGCCGGCTGACGGGCGTCGCCATTGCGCTCGTCGCGGCTGCACCAGCTCACCAGCAGGTGATCGCGGGCCGAGAGCAGGCTTTCCAGCAACACATAGCGGTCCTGATCGCCAGGGTTGGGATCGCCCAGGAGCCGCTGCTGCTCCATCAGGTGGAAGCCGGGTCGCTCGCCCTGGCGGGGGAAACTGCCGCCATCGAGGCCCATCAGCACGATCACCCGGTGGGGAATGGCCCGCATCGGCTCTAGGGCACTGATCGTCAGCGAGCCACTGCGGTGGCCGAAGCGGCCGCTGTCGGCATTGAGGCGCTCGGCCAGGACTTCGGCCAGCACGGGGGCGCCTAGGCGTAGGGGGCTGGCGGAGGCCACCTCCTGCCAGTCGGCGATGGCGCTACGCAGCAGTTGCAGTTCCCAGCCCCGTTCGCCGCCGTCACCGAACCAGCTCAGTAGGAGCGTGTCCAGCACCGGCCCCCAGTCGGCCGGGGTGCGGGCGATCGCCAGGCTCTTGAGGCTGTGGCGCAGCCGGTTGAGTAGCTGCAGCCAGCGTGCCTGGCGCTCCAGGCTGCCGGCCATGGCCAGGGGAGCGCAGCCGCCCGGGGCCAGCCCCGGCTGCTCCGGCAGCACCAGCCCCAGCACCAGCCGGTCGATCGCCCAGGCCAGGCTGTGGGTCGGGTCGCCGCGCCGGTCTTGGCCATCGAGGCCCCAGCGGAAGCCGGCCCGTTGCAGCAGCTCGCCCAGGTCCGACAGCTCGCTGGCCCCCAGGCCCAGGGTCTCCAGCAAGGGGCTGTGACTAAACAGGGCGTCGAGGCCGGAGGCGGTGAGCCGTTCGCCGCCCAGGCGGAGCAGGGCGAGCAGGCTGGTGGCCAGGCCGCCCTGGTCCTGCTGGCTGCGGTCGGTGAGCCGCCAGGGGAGGTCAATGCCGGTGGCGGCCCTGTCGCCAAATACCGCCGCCACCAGCGGGGCGAACTCCTCCACCTGGGGCGTCATCACCAGGATGTCCCGGGGGGTGAGGCTGGCATCGGCGGCGAGCAGTTGCAGCAGCCGATCCCGCAGGATCTGCACCTGGCGCAGCCGGCCCGGGCAGGCATGAAATTCCAGGGAGCTGTCGCCTGGGGGCCGCTCCAGGGGCTGGGCCTGGTCTGGATCGACCAGGGCCTCTTGCAGCTGCTCCAGCAGGCTGGCCGGCCGCGGCGCCTGGCTGGGGGTGCCCGCTTCAGCCCCGCTGGCGGCGGCGGCAAACAAGTCCTTTTGCTGGGATTCCCCGAGCTGGGTGTCGCCGCTGCCCTCGAGTAGTTGCTGGAATTCGGCACCGAGCCGGCCGAAACGGGCTTCTAGGCTGGGCACGCTCAGGCGCCAGTCGTCCCCAAGGGGATCTAATCCCAAGGGATCCAGGCCCGAGGGATCTATCTCGGAGTCATCGAACTCCAAGTCATCTAGCTCCAAGTCATCTAACTCAGAGTCATCCAACGCGAAGAGAGCCAACTCGGGTTGAGCCCAGTCGGCGTCTGCCAAGTGGGCTAAATTTTGGCGGCCCAGCCCAGCTCCCAGGGTCCCCGGGCCGCGGCGCTGCCACAGGTCCCGGCAGGGGGTGAGTAGGTAGATCTCCACCTCCAGCTGGCCGGAGAGGGCCTGCAGCAGGTCCACCTGGATCGGCGCCATGCTGCTTAGCCCGAACAGCCGCAGGGGCGAGGGCAGGGCGGCGGCGGCGGCCAGGGTGGCGACATCGCCCGTTCTCAGGGCCTCAATCGCCCCAAGCACCCGCAGGCCGAAGGGACGCACCCCCAGGCGGTTGGCCAGCTGGCGTAGCAGCAGCGGCTGCCAGAGCTGGTGCTGCGCTAGGGGCTTGCCTAGGGCGTCCAGGTCCTGGCCCTGCCACCAGGCCGCCACCATGGCTGGTCGGTAGAGGGTGTAGTCGTCGAAAGCATCGGCGATCGCCCGCCCCAATTGCCACAGGGCCCGATCAATCAACGCCAGCCCCTGGCCTGTCAACGCCAGTCCCTGGCCCGTCTCTGTCTCTTCCTCTGGCTGCAGCTGCCGGGCCAGGGTCCCCCGCTGCTGCAGCCAATGGCCCAGCTGCCCCGCCTCTGGCCGCTGCATCAGGGCGGGGAGCAGCTCCAGCAGCGGCCAGACCAGCTGGTTCGCGCGCCAGGGGTCCCGGCCGGGGACGGGGGCCCACTCGGGCCCACTCGAATCAAGGTCGGCCAGCGGCAGCCCGTCCACGAGGCGACGTAGGTGGCTGCCCGGGAAGGGGAACCGCAGGTTGGCACTGATGCCGCCGGCAAAGACCCCATCGTCCGGCTCACAGCCCAGCTCAAGGGCGAGCTGTTCGCCCAGCCAGCGGCTCGTGGGCCAGGTGTTGACCACCACCTGAGCCTGCTCAAAGGGACCGGGCGGATCCTGCTGCAACTTGGCGGCCAGTACCTGGGCCAGCCACTCGATGCGATTGCTCCGGTAAAGCGTCAGCAAGGATCAGGCCCCGAAGGCGATCAGGAGGTCTGGCCCACGAGGGTTGCCAGGCAAGGGCGATCGGCCAAAGCCTGGGCCGATCGCTGCCGGGCCCCGAGGCTGGGCAGGCCGCCCCGCAGGGGATCGGGCAGGGAGCGCAGGCCGGGGCTGGTTCTGGTTTGGCCGGTTTCCGGGCAGTAGGCGGTCAGTTCACCGCCGTAGCAGGCGCCCGTGTCGACTAGGGCGATGCAGCCATTGATCTTGCGCAGCCCCGGGCCGGGGGTGTGGCCGATCACCACCTCGCCGAAGCGGCCGTCGTAGGCCTGCCAGAAGGCCATGCGCACCCTCAGGTCGGGGCGCCAGGTGATCGGATCGAAGCCGGCATGGGTGGCAACCCAGCCCTCTCCCCAGTAGGCCAACGGCAGGTTGTCAAGCCGCTCGAGCCAGGCGCGGCAGCGGCGCTCGCCCAGATGGCGGAAGGTGTCGCAGCCGGCCAGCCCCTGCTGGGAGCGCCAGCTGCCCAGGCGCAGGGCGTCCACCAGATCTTGCTCGTGGTTGCCCTTGAGCCACACGGCCCGGTCCTGGTCGACCAGGTCCCAGACCCGCTCCATCGTGGCGCCAATTTGGGGGCCCCGGTTGATCACATCTCCGCAGAAGATGAGGCGATCACTGGCCGGGAGCTGGTCAAGGAGGGCCTCCAGGGAGGCGGCGCAGCCATGAACGTCGCCGATCACCCAGTGGTGGCGACTGCTGCTTGAGGACGCCATGAAAAGGACGCGTTAAAAGAAGTGTGGCTCGCGGGGGTGGCATCTGTCACCCCTTGGGGGACTCGGATGTCGGTTTGCTGCCGCAGGCAACCAGTGGGCACTGTTACTTTGCCGAAACCGTGATGTCGACCCGATGGAGCTCCAGTCGCTGTCTGTGGGCCAGCGGATCGCTCTGTTGCTCAAGGCCCTCGATGGCGCCCAGCGCACCAATGAGGCCCTAGCCCGCTGCAGCGATGGCGAGGAAATGCTCGATGTGTTGCTTGCTGCCTCCAAAACCCTGGGCCTGAGCCGCCAGGAGCTCAAGACCACCCCGCCGATCCGCGACTGGATCTGGTGGAAAAACAAGGAAGCCCTGCTCACGATCGGCGACAACACGCCCCGCTATCACCAGGACGGAAGCCAGGGAAGGGCTGTTCGTCAGGGAATGGCTGTTCGTCAGGGAATGGCTGTTCGTCAGGAAAAGGCTGTTCGTGAGGCAGAGCCCGATCTCCAGACCGGGCCAGACGCTCAGGCCGACCCCCCCCCGGATGGGACGTCGCCGAACCGAAAGAAGTTTCTCGGCCTGTTTTGAACCGTTCTGGATTCAGCTCAGACCATCACCCCCCTGGCGGCCAGCCCTAGGCGGCCTCAGCCCAGGCTGGCCACCGGGTCGCCAATTGAGGCACTCGGCGCCCTGAACTGCCCCGTGGCCACAAACTCCAGCCGCAGTTTTAAAAAGGTGATGAACTGGGCATCGGTGGACACCACCGCTGCCGCCGGCCGGGGCACCTTGGCTGCCACTGCAGCCAACTCGGGGGCCTCCAGGAAGGCGGGACGGGTCACTAGCCAGAAATCGATTGGCTTGCTTTGCTCCTGGTAGTGGCGCACCCGTTCGCGCAGCACTTCTTCGAGGGGTTCCTCGACGGTGAGGAAGGCTTCGCTGGCCGCTACGAAGTGGTAAGTGGTCGCTGCTGACTCGCTCATGGGGTGGTGCTGCCGAAAAGGGGATCGTGGCGGGGATTCTGAACCAGGGCCTTCATCTGGCGCACCGCTGTCTCCAGGCCCACCGCCAGGGCCCGGGCCACGATCGTGTGGCCGATGTTCAGTTCCTCCATGCCTTCGATCGCGGCCACCGGCTCGACGTTTTGATAGGTGAGTCCGTGGCCGGCGTTGACGCGAAGGCCCAGGCTGCGGGCGATGAAGCTGCCCTCGCTCAGGCGTGCCAGTTCCAGCGGTTGGGCCTGAGCGCTGGCTTCGGCGTAGCAGCCGGTGTGCAGTTCCACCCAGCGGGCGCCGCTGCGTTGGCAGGCCTCCAGCTGGGTCCGGTGCGCATCGACAAACAGGCTCACCGGGATGCCGGCGTCCTGGAGCCGCCCGACTAGGCCCGTGAGGCCCTCCAGCTTGCTGGCCACATCGAGGCCGCCTTCGGTGGTCACCTCCTGGCGCTTCTCTGGCACCAGGGTCACCATGTCGGGCCGGATCCGTAGGGCGATCGCCTCCATCTCGGCGGTGGCCGCCATCTCCAGGTTCAGCCGGCTGCGCAGGGTGGCCCGCAGCAACTCCACATCGCGGTCCTGGATGTGGCGCCGGTCCTCGCGCAGGTGCACGGTGATGCCGTCAGCGCCGCCTAGTTCGGCCAGCAGGGCAAAGGTCACCGGATCCGGTTCGAGGGCGCGACGGGCCTGGCGCACATTGGCGATGTGATCGATGTTCACGCCGAGGCTGGCCATGGCGATGCCGAAGAGGCGGAGGGGGAGAAATGGATCCTATGGAGCGGCCCCGGCGCCAAGGCCCATGCGCCGACAACCCAGCCCGCTAGCTCCCTGACCAGCGCATCGAATGGGCAGCCGTGGGCCGGATCCACTGGGTGTTGGCAGCGGCACCAGCCCTGGGGGACAGCCGAACCAACAGTTTGGGCAGTGCCAACTGGCCTAGGCAGCTCCTTGCTGGTCTGGGTGCTGCGGCTTTTGCTTAGGGCCTTACTGCAGCCGCAGGGGCAACTGCCCTTCGCGCGCCGGGTGGCCCGATATCGGCCCCTACGTTGTGAGACCAACCCCGGCATCCGCTTACCCGGGCCCTTGACACCTTTTCCAGGGCGCATGACGGCGCAGCTCACCCCTCCGATGACCCCCGAGGCGAGGCTCAGCAGCCGCCCCCCTAATTCGGACGTGGCCATCAACCCCGTCCTGGGGCCCCTGGCGATGCTGGTGACCCAAGACTTGGCATTGCCCCTGTTTTT
>CAMAPJ010000084.1 GCA_945860085.1 Synechococcus sp. UW140
GGAATCCTCCGGCATCATCGATGTCTCCTCCCTCTACAACCACGCACCCGGCACCGACTTCTTTGCCAACGTCCAGGCCCATGGCGTTAAGGGCGGCGCCATCACCGACTTCAACCTCGTCGAATCGGGACAGATTCTTAAAATTGAGGTCAGCAATGCGGCCAAGCAGATTGACTACACCAAAATCGATGGCACTGTCATCAAGCCCCTATTGCGCCCCAGTTCTGGCCAAATCAGCGGAGACGTTAATTTCAGCCGGATGCAGGCGCCCCCCAGCCTGGACAACCAGTCTGCGAACCTGAAAATCGGCCAAACCGGACTTGACTTCAGCCTCAACGTCGATTCGTCTTCGCCAACTGCCACGACGGCCCGAGCCAGTGTTGACCTCGCACCACTCCTTGACGGCCTGGAATTAACCACAGGCACCACCAAGAAGCGCCTCGCCTACTTCGTCTACAACACGCCGGTTGGACAGGATGCACCAACGGCAACGGCCTTCACCTATGACCCGGTGAAGAAAGCCGGCGCCCGCTTTTTTGATCTCGATGGCAATGGTTCCGCCGATACCGCCGATCTCCAGTTCGTCGATGGCGGCTATGGCGACAAGGATGGGGTGAAAAATGGCGTGGTCGTCGATCCATCGACCGCCGGTGCCGTTGATCTCAACGCCATCTTTACGGCCTCGGCCAATAGCCTCAGCGTTGGTGATCCCACCGACACCACATCTCCCGCCTCCCTAGTAGTGCGCGCCAGCCTGAAATCAAGCACTAGCACGGTGAACCAGATCGGCTACGTGGCCCTCAATGCCAGCGAATCGCTGAGCCTGAGCTATGACCTGGTGAAGGAGCGCGGCACCCTCCTGTTTGGCACCCTGTCAAACAACGATGTGCCAGACACCTCAAAGATGAGCTTCCAGCGGGACATCAACCTGATCAACGGTCAGAAGTTGATGTTCTTTGAAGTGGTGGATAACACCCTTGAGGCCATCCTCAAAAAAGGCAGCCTCGACTCCAGCTTCCGCACCCTTGATGTCAGCAAGCTGACGGATATCAGCGCCACCGCAGGCAACGGCGGCAGTATCCTCAGCCTCTTCTTGAGCACAGATGTGTCGGGTCTCGGTGAGTTGATCTCAAGCCAGATGGGTGATGCCCCCATTTTTGATTTCAGCACCCTCTCCAGCCAGACCCTCACTGGTGATGTCCTGATTGCCCGTGAGGCGTCCTACGACTCCAGCATCGGCTTCTACAAACTGGAGCGCACTGATGGCGCCGTACGCGACAGCCTCACCAACAGCCTGATCATGCCTGGCGAGGTGGGATATACCGCCGCTGCCCTGCGCAGTGACAACCTCTTTACCGGGTTCGGCAGCCTGGCCACGGGCAACCGCACCAACAAAACTGCGACGCTCGACGCCTTCAAGGACGCCGGCCTCCTAGCCCCCTTCGCCAGGGTGGCCAACACCGGCGAAACCTACTTCTCCTTCGCCGCCGCCAACAGCGATGGCCTCAGCCACTTCCGGGTGCTGGGTACAGGCGTCCTGGGTCTGGAGGATATCAAGGGTGGGGGCGACCAGGACTTTGATGACCTAATCGCCGCCTTCAACTTCAAACTCAGCACGGGCATCTTGGCCTAATGACCCAAGGCAGCGGGGGATCCCATCCCCCCGCTGCCTGCCTGCCAAAGAGGCGCCAGCCACTGGACGCCAGCGTCAATCCTTCCGCCCCCTGACAACAGGCCGCGATCCTTAAAAACAGATCAGCTCAACGGCATCCGCTCAGCTCGCCTCAGCCCAGCTCCGCCAGCCGCCCACGCACCAGCAGCGCCTGGGCCTCGGCTTCCGCCAGATTGGCCTGACATTCAGCCACCACCTCGGGCGGGGCCTTGCCGGCGAAGTTGGGGTTGGCCAGGCGGCCCGCCAGCCCGGCGATTTCCTTTTCGGCCTTGGCCAGATCCTTCTCCAGCCGCTGCCGCAGGGCCTCGAGGCTCTGCTGGGGCACGGTGATGCCCACCTGGCCGTCGCTGTCGACGATCCCGAGCAGCTGGCCGGGTGTGGGCTCAGACGCCCAGAGCAGCTCGGCCGCGCCCACCAGGCGCGCGATCTTGGCCTGATTGGCCGCCACAAAAGCCTGGCGATCCGCCTGGCTGGTGAAGATCCCAATTGCCAACTTCTCGCCCGGTTTCACCCCGGAGAGGGCCCGCAGGTTGCGAATGGCGCGAACGGCATCAATGCCGAACTGGAAGGCCGTTTCGTGGGCGCCATCGACCCAGGCTGGATCGGCCTCGGGCCAGGCCTGCAGGGCCAAAAACTGGCTGTCTTCCGCGCCGGTGACGGCATGCCAAAGCTCCTCGGTGAGGTGGGGCATCAACGGATGCAGCATCACCAGCAGGGCCTCCAGGCTGGTGGCCAGCACCTGGCGGGCCGTGCGGCGGGCGGGGCCGTCCTCGCCGCCAAGCCGGGGCTTGGCCCATTCGATGTACTGGTCGCAGAGGTCGTTCCAGGCGAACTCATAGAGGAGCTTGGCCGCCTCACCGAGGCGATAGGAGCCATACAGCTCAGCGCATTGGCTGCTGGTGCGGGCCAGGCGCGAGAGGATCCAACGGTCTTCACTCTCGAGCTGGGCAAGCTCTGGCGCCCCCAGGCTGGCCGGCGTGTCGCCGCCCAGGTTCATCAGGGCAAAGCGGGTGGCGTTCCAGAGCTTGTTGGCGAAATTGCGGGCCCCCTCCACCGTGGCGGAGGTGTCACTGGCGCGGTCGTAATCAAGGCGGATGTCCTGGCCGGCGCCGGCTACTTCGCGCACCAAGGCAAAGCGCAGGGCATCGGCGCCATAACGCTCAATCAGCAGCACCGGATCAATGCCATTGCCCGATGATTTGCTCATCTTGCGGTTGTTCTCATCCCGCACCAGGCCGTGGATGTAAACGTCTTTAAATGGAATCCAAGGGATACCTGCGGCTTCCCCCTCACCCATTAAGGCACCGGCCATCATCGTCATCCGGGCCACCCAGAAAAAGATGATGTCAAAGCCAGTCACCAGCACGCTGGTGGGATACCAGGTGGCCAGATCGGCGGCCTCTGGATCGGGCCAGCCCAGGGTGGAGAAGGGCCAAAGGCCACTGGAGAACCAGGTATCGAGCACATCGGGATCCTGCTCAATTAGGGCCGCAGCGCCGAACTGGGCCTGGGCCAATGCCAGGGCTTCGGCCCCATCGCGGGCCACCACATAGGGGGTGGTATCGCTGATCACGCCGCCGGTTTCGCTCACCACAAACCAGGCCGGAATGCGGTGGCCCCACCAGAGCTGGCGGCTGATGCACCAATCGCGGATGTCCGTGAGCCAGTCGCGGTAGACCTTGCTCCAGCGCTCCGGCACGAACTGGGGTTCCTGGCGATCGAGGGCCTCGCGGCAGCGGGCCGCCAGGGGTTCGGTGCGCACGAACCATTGGGTGGAGAGCAGGGGCTCCACCGGCACCTTGCCCCGGTCGGAGAAGGGCACGCTGTGGCGATGGGGCTCCACCTTCACCAGGAAGCCCTCCGCCTCCATGGCCGCCACCACGGCTTTGCGGGCCTCAAAGCGATCCAGGCCCGCGAAGCGGCCCGCCGCAGCGTTCATGCTGCCGTCCTTGGCCATCACCGTGATCTGGGGCAGGCCGTGGCGCTGGCCGATGGCGAAGTCGTTGGGGTCGTGGGCGGGGGTCACCTTGACGCAGCCGGTGCCGAAGGCCGGATCCACATGCTCATCGGCCACGATCGGGATCAGGCGGCCCACCAGGGGCAGGGTGAGGCTCTGACCCACCAGGGCGGCGTAGCGCTCGTCGCTGGGGTTCACGGCCACACCCGTGTCGCCGAGCAGGGTTTCCGGACGGGTAGTGGCCACCACCAGGTGGCCCGAGCCATCGCTGAGCGGATAGCGGAAGTGCCAGAGGTGGCCCTCCAGCTCCTTCATCTCCACCTCCAGGTCACTCACCGCCGATCCCGAGGCGGGGCACCAATTGACTAGGTATTCACCCCGGTAGATCAGGCCCTGCTCGTGCAGGCGCAGGAACGCCTCCACCACCGCCTTGTTGAGGCCGGAATCGAGGGTGAAGCGCTCCCGTTGCCAGTCCACCGAGTAGCCGAGCCGCCGCAACTGGCCGACGATCGTGCCGCCGCTTTCAGCCTTCCAGGCCCAGGCCCGTTCAAAAAAAGCATCGCGGCCCAGGTCGTCCTTATTGAGGCCCTCGGCCTTGAGCTGGCGCTCCAGAATCGTTTGCACCGCAATCGAGGCGTGGTCGGTGCCGGGCAGGCAAAGCACGTTCTTGCCGCGCAGGCGCTGGAAGCGCACGATCGTGTCAATCAGGGCCGTGTTGAAGGCATGGCCCATGTGCAGGCTGCCGGTGACATTCGGCGGAGGAATCACAACCGCGAAAGGCTCCCCGGACGCCTGCGGATCGGGATGGAAAGCGCCCGCCTGCTCCCAGGCCGCTTGCCAGCGGCTCTCGGTGCCAGCCGGGTCATAGGTCTTGGGCAGGGCGCCTTCGGGAGCGTCGGACACGGCGGCTGGGGAGGGGCAGTGGTCCCATGGTCTCAAAGGGGCCGGGGATGGGGCCGGGGATAGGGCCGGGGAAGCAGCACGGAGGAGCACCGAGCCGAGAAGGTCACGGCCTCCTCGGCGCCGCCCCCGTCAGCCAGCCGTTAGCCAGCCGCCAACCGGCCGACGTAGTCCGGCAGCGTGCCGGCGTTGATCCAGCCGGTGGCGATTGTTTTGCTGTGCTGGTGGCTGACCCGGCCGCGGTGGATGTGGGAGAGGCTCGCTGGGAAGAGCAGCAACTTGCCCCGTTCGGCCGGTTCGTGGTGGTCTTGCCAGTGGAATTCGGTGCCACCCTCGGGCAGGTCGTTGCAATAAAGGATCCAAGCCAGCACCCGCCGCACCGGTTCGGTGGCCTCCTCGGTGGTGGTCCAGTCGCAGTGCCAGCTCTTGAAACCTTCGCCCGGGGCGTAGCGCTGCAGGTTGAAGATCGGCAGCACGAACAGGCTGCGCTCCGGGCAGCACGTCCGCAGCAAGGGCAGCTCCTCCAGGTAACGCTCCAGGGCCGCCGTGACGCCGCGGCGGATCACATCGGCCAAGGCGAAGGCCTCCGGGTCGGAGCGATCAATCGCCACCAGGCTGATGTCGGTGGAGACCTTGTCGGGCTCCCGGCCAGCGCCAGCCCCCTCCGCCCCATCAGCGCCACCACCGGCCACGCCGGAGCCAAAGGCCACGCCGGAGGTCTGCAGGTCGCTGCGGCGCTCGAAGAAGGCCATCACCCCATCGGCCAGGGCGTCGTAGCCGGGGTTGCGGTAGGCACGGATCAGGTACACGGCTGGCTCCAGGGCACGGCGACGACCTTCTCCAGACTTTGCCAGCGACTCCGATCGGCCACGACGTGAGCAGCCAGGCCGACCCGCTCCAAGGCCGCCGCCACCCGGTCGAAGGCCAGGTCATGGGCCGCATCGGCGCCTCTGGCGGGCCCTAGGGGCAAGACCAACACCTGCTGGTCGGCCGGATCGGCTAGCACCAGCAGGTTGAGCTCCTCCAGCTGGCGCTCGAAGAACTGGCGGCGCATGCGGGCGGTCTGGCTCGGGCCGATGGCGGCGGCGAAGGCCTCGAGGCTGGCGGGATCGGTGCCGCAGCCGCAGTTGAGCGCCAGCCAGATCAACAGTTTCGCCCAGCTCTCCCGGCTCCAGAGGGGCTGGAAGCTCTGCCGCTGCTGGCGCACCAGCTCGGCCAGGGCGAAATCGACCAGGGTTGCCTGCAGGGCCAGGGCGCTGGGGGGCTCGATCCCTGGGCTGGCCTGGGCCTGGTGCGGATCGGGATGGGGATCCGGGTGGGGATCAGGAGTGGGATCCGGGATGGGGGTGTCGCGCATACCTGCCATCCTCCCCGGCCCACGGCAAACTGCAGGGGCATGCGCCCTTAGCCCGATGGCCCTGGACTTCAACGATCCGGATCTGGAATTTTCCGATCTGGTTTACGCCTACCAGAGCTGGGTGATGGCGGTGATCAATGACGAGAAACTCGATGGCGAGGAGACCCTGCTCAGCGAGGAGATCGCCGAGGACGCCCTCAATGCCATGCGCTTCTTGCCCGGCGAAGTGACCTCCGCGATCGAAACCAGCCTGGCCCGCGTCTACGACGTCGATCCCGAGGAACTGGCCTCCCTGCTGTTCCCGGAAGACTGAGACGCAGCAGCCTGAGCCCAGACCAATCACCGTCCCCCCCAGCAAAGCGAAGCAAATCAGCCCCATGGCCTGGAGCGAAGCCGACATCCCCGACCAGAGCGGCCGAATCGCCCTGGTCACCGGCGCCAACAGTGGCCTGGGGCTGGAAACGGCCCGGGCCTTGGCCCAGCACGGCGCCACCGTGCTGCTGGCCTGCCGCCAGCGCAGCCTGGGCGAGCACGCCCGCCTCCAGCTCCTGCCCCTGGCCCGGGCTGGCCTGGAGGTGATCGATCTGGAACTGGCCGATCTGGCCAGCGTGGCGGCGGCGGCCAGCCAGGTTCAACAGGAGTTTGGCCGCCTCGATCTACTGATCAACAACGCCGGCGTGATGGCACCGCCCCGGCGGCTATCCCGCGATGGCTACGAGCTGCAGTTCGCCGTCAACCACCTGGGCCACTTCGCCCTGACCGCCGCCCTGCTGCCCCTGCTCGCGCAGCAAGGCGGCGCCCGAATCGTGACCGTGAGCTCGGGGGCCCACTACTTCGGCCGCATTGCCTTCGACGACCTCCAGGGGGAGCGCCGCTACGACCCCTGGACCGCCTACAGCCAAAGCAAACTGGCCAACGTGATGATGGCCGTCGAGTTGCAAGAACGGCTCCAGGCGGCTGGCAGCACCACCTTGTCAATCGCTGCCCACCCCGGCCTGGCCCGCACCAACCTGCAACCCAGCTCGGTGGCGGCCAAGGGTTCCTGGATCGAGGGCCTGGCCTACCGGGTCATGGATCCCCTGTTCCAAAGCGCCGCCATGGGGGCCCTGCCCCAGCTGCATGCGGCCGTGGCTCCAGAGGCTCTCGGCGCAGCCCTCTACGGCCCCGGCGGCCTGGCCCACCTGCGCGGCTGGCCCGTGTCCTGCCCGATCGCGGCGGCCGCCCTCGATGGCAGCCAGCGGCGCCGGCTCTGGCAGGTCAGTGAAGAACTCTGCGGTTTGGCTTCACAAACGAGCTCCCCCTGAGCAGGGTCGACTAAGGTGCTTGCATCTGGCAGAAGCCGGCGGGTTCGATGCTCGCCTTCGCCAGACCAAGCACCGTGCCACGCCCCGAGCTTCCTGGGGCCAGCAACAAGGTTCATGCCAGGCGTTCCTGTGTGAATTCCCTTTGCGGGAAGGAACGCCACCCGGTGCGAGATCCATACCGACCATCTGTTTGCCCTTCCATGACCAGCATCCTTTCCGCCAACCGGCGGGCGTTTGGACCAATTCGTCACGCCAGCACCCCGCCCCAGCCCCGTCCCTTCCCGAGCGCCCCCGCGTCTGCCCCCACCTGGGAAGACCTGCTGGGCCGCCGCTGACCCCCCAAGCTCCAAGGCCCGGGCCAGACCAGGCTCCACGCCTGATTTCCCTGGGCTTGGAGCCCTAATCCACTCGAGCCATCTGCAACCAGCAGCCACCAGGGGCCAGCTTTTCCACAATCAGGGCGTCGTTCTGGCTGTTCACTTGGAGATGGGCGAACGCCAGGGCGTCGTCCAGACAGCCGAAACGGGGCCCCCGAACCTCATCTGGAACACTGCGCTCGTGGCGATCGGCAAAGCGCACCCGATAGGGGCCTCCATCGGAACTGGAATCCTGCATGGAATCAGTCTGGCTCCGCGACCAAACCATTGGTTGCAAGCTCAAGCCTTTGTTCCAATCAGGGCCCCAGCCGGGCCAGCAGCGCCACCAGCCTGAGCCGGGTGTAGCGCTGCAACCACAGGCAGGGCAGGTTGAACGCCAGGGCAAACAGCAGGTTGGCCGCCACCCCAAGCGGAGGCAGCCACAGGGCCGTCACTAGCCAGAAGGGCCAGATGGCCAGATGGACCCATTCGGCCCGGCGGGTTTCCATCACAAGCCGTTCGAGGCGCAGCCGATCGCGGCCGACCAGGGACCCCTTGCCCACGCCCCCCGGGAACAGGGCGCCGGCATCAGGTAGCCAGCCCTTCCAGCGACGGATCGCCAGCCGCTGCTCATAGGGGGCCAAGGCCTCACCCCAGGGCCTGGGCCGGCTCCAGAAGCTGTCGTGATCGAGGGCCGCCAGGGGCAGGCGATGGCCCAGGTAACCCACCAGAACTGACCACAGCAGCCAGCCCAGGCCACAGAGCAGGCCGGGCAGCCAGCCCCCCGGCTGAACCAGGAGGAGGACAAGCCCTAAGTGGCGCCCTAAGCCCATCAGCGGGTCGGGATGCGCCGATCTTTCCATTCGATCGTGCCCCGCTCCAGATTGAAGATCGCCAGCACAAACACCCCCAGGAAAAAAACAACGGGGATCGGAAACACCAGGTTGATCCAGCCGAACGAGCCGACCCGCCGCGTCAACAGCACCAGTTGCAGGCTGTAGCCCAGATACAAAACCAGATTGGCCAGCAGGGAGCGATCGCCCACCATCGGCCAGTGCAGCAGGGAGGCGGGTAAACACCAGGCCGCCCAGAACAGGCCCGACAACCAGAGCAACACCGCCAGCATCCAGGGCCAGCGCACCTCGCCGGCGGCGGTGGCGAAGTTCTTATCGAAGCCCAAGACCAACTCACGCAGGCCGCCGGGATACATGCGGTATTCAATGTCGCCATCGCCAATGAAGGCGCTCACCGGCAGGCCAGAGCGCTCATAGGCATGGGCCAGGAACCAGTCTTCGACGACCCGATCGGCCACGGCGGCATGGCCACCGATGCGCTGATAGTCGGCCCGGCTGGTCACCATGGCAGGCCCGAAGGCCACGCCCACCCGGGCGCCTAGGGGCACGGCCATCAGGCCAACGAGATTGAACAGCACCGAGAGCTGCTCGTAGGGCCGTTCGGTGCGGTGGAACGGCTGCACGGAGACCAGCCCACCGAGCTGCTGCTGCGCCGCACAGATCCGGGCCAGAAAGTGGGGTCCCGGCTGGGTATCGGCATCGAGAAACACCAGCAGCTCGCCGACGCTGGCCTGGGTGGCCTGGTGCAGGGCCCAGTTCTTGCCGGTCCAGCCGGCAGGCAACGGAGCACTGTCCAGCAGCCTGGCTCCGGCCGCCCGGGCGATCGCGGCAGTGTCGTCGCTGGAGTGGTCATCGACCACAAGCACCTCCAAGGGCTGGAAGCTCTGGCGCTTCAGGGCAGCGAGGAGAAGGGGCAGGGTGCTGGCTTCATTGCGGGCCGGGATCAACACCGACAGTCCCAACTCAGAAGTTGGCTCGGCACCCAGGCCAGCCCCCTGGGGCAACTGGGGCAGGCGCAAACAGAGAAACCACCCCAGCAGCCAGCGCACCAGCAGGGAGATGGCCAGCAGGTCCATGGCCAAGAGCTGGTGAATCGCCTGGACAAAGGCTAGGGGGATCGGGCCCTGGGCCCTGGCGAAACAAGAGAGCAGGATCCAGGGTGCCGCTCAAGTGGGGCAGCAAAAAGCCACCAAAACAATCCATTGATTGTTTTGGTGGCAGCAGGAGCCACTCGAGGAATGGCTCATCAACACTGACTTGCCAGAAGCGGCAGGTCAGAAGCGGCTAACCAGCAACTGGCTCGAGCGCAACTGACTCGACTGCAACGGACTCATCAGCAACGGGGTTGGGGTTCAATAACGGCTGCGGCCACCGCCGCCACCGCCGTATCCACCACCACCGCCACCGCCGCCGCCGTAACCGCCGCCGCCGCCGCCGCCGGCGCCGCCGTAGCCGCCACGGCTGCCGCCGCCACCGCCACCGCCGCCACCACGGGGCTCAGCCTTGTTGACGCGGATCATGCGTCCCATCCACTCGACGTCCTGAAGTTCGTCGATGGCCTTGGCTTCCTCGGCATCACTGGAAAGCTCAACGAAGGCGAAACCGCGCTTACGACCCGTGTCCCGATCGAGGGGCAAGCTGCACTGCTTCAGCTGTCCATACTGGGAAAACAGGCCCTGGAGGTCTTCCACTTCGGCATCGAAGGAAAGATTACCCACGTAAATTGTCATGAACAGAAAACGATATGAACCGATCCTTCGACAGCCCTCAGGAAGTGATGAGCTCGCTCAAGAGAAATCTTAGAATCTTGTCCACCCTACAGCCCGCTTGCAGCATTCGGTGTGATCGCAAGGAGGTGTTCAGGGGTGCAGCCCCTGGCACCAACGACCGGGGCCCTGAACACCCCCGGCTTCCAAGGAGCAAGAGCGAGGCTGGGCCTGCCCTCTGCCGATCAGGACTGCTCAATGGCGGATTACCGCCGCATCGCCATTGCCGCGCCGTTACGGCAGCCTTGGGGCGGGAACTCCGTCGCAATCGGGGCCTCTCCAGCCTGGCGCACGGGGCGAACGGACCCGGGCCCCGGCAATAGGCCAGGGGGCAGAGAAGCGAAAACTACCCGGCGCAAAACCCAGCCAGCAGCACCAGCATGACCAAACTGACTGCCTGGATCGTGTCAGAATTAAGGCATGGAGCCACAAGTCCGCCAACACTTACACCATCTACCCAGCCGCAGGACTAATACTGTTTATATTTTAGCGCTAACACTTTCGCCAATCATAAACATGATTGCGCGGTGGATCACATTTGCTGTCTATTGGTCTGATCCTGCCAATGCAATCAGCGCCCGGCAAATTATGCCGCCTGATCACTGGGTCTTGACAATCGTGTCGAGCGTCCTTGAAGCGGTTCTAGTGGTGATGGCCTTGGCTTTGATCAAATCAATCATTCACCAAGTACGCTACTTCCGCCAGCTGCTATTTACCTTCGGAGTTTTAGCCACTATTGACCTAGCGCTGAACCTGGTCGTGATCAATATCGGCATCTACTCCTTCAAAGTAGGCTCTTTCCTGCTCCTAGGCCTTTCCGCGGGAGTCTACATTTCGCTAAATCTGGTTTTCTTTTTCTGGTACTGGTATGACGACTTCCCAACCCAAGTCAGGCGCCTGATCCATCCAGAAGCCCCCTGCTCGATCTGGTTTCCGCGCGAGGCCATTGAGACCAACCCTCGCTGGGTACCAAACGCCTTAGATTACTTCTACTTCACGGTGATGACCAGCAACACCCTGGGGCCTCCAGAAAATCACACCGTCTTGGGCGGTAAGGCGAAAATACTTCAACTCCTACAGTCGTCAGCCATGCTAATATTACTGGTTATCGTCGTTTCCAGGGCAATTAATACGCTGCAATAGGCTCATCGACAAAGAGTTTGAGAACCCCAAGGGGATCATCAAACTCTTTGTCGAGGTCGTGAACGGGCTGGCAGCTTGAAGCTTGAACTCATCAGCGCCGGGCGCCGGCCCGATTCGCACCACCATTGAGATTGGCGCCCTGGCCGGCGGCCCCATAACCCGGAGCTCCGGCCGCCGGCACTCCGGGAGCTCCATAGCCAGGCGCTCCAGCGGCAGGCACACCAGGAGCACCGACGCCGGGGCTGGCCACGGCCCGGGGCCGACGCACCACGCAACCGGCGGGCACGCCGGGACCGGTGCAGACCACAACAGCGGCTGCAGGTTGCTGAATGGAGGCGGTGACGCCACTGAGGAGCAGCAGCAGGCCAAACGTGGTGAGCTTCATGACATTTCCCAATAGGGCCAGCCTAGGAGTTTGTTGCCAATAGAGAAGCAGCCTGCCTGAGACGGCGTACGGCAGCACTGAGCAGGACCGCTGCGGCTCTGTTCTGCTGCCCTAGGTGCCCATTGAGACGAGCCTCAGACAGCCCTGGCCACTCTGACCACGGCCACTGC
>CAMAPJ010000085.1 GCA_945860085.1 Synechococcus sp. UW140
CTCTGTAGGGTCAAGACGGGACTTGCGTTGTAGGAATAAGGCGTCGTGGCTCTTCCAGTCGTCGCCATCATTGGCCGCCCCAATGTGGGCAAATCAACCTTGGTGAACCGGCTCTGCCGGAGCCGGGAAGCGATCGTGCATGACCAGCCTGGGGTCACCCGGGATCGCACCTACCAGGAGGGGTTCTGGGGGGATCGCACCTTCCGGGTCGTCGATACGGGCGGCCTGGTTTTCGATGACGACAGCGAATTTCTACCGGAAATCCGCGAACAGGCCAACCTGGCCCTGGCCGAGGCGGCCGTCGCCGTGGTCATTGCCGATGGCCAGCAGGGGCTCACCGCCGCTGATCAATCGATCGCCGAGTGGTTGCGGGGCCAGGCCTGCCCGGTGTTGCTGGCAGTCAACAAATGCGAGTCTCCCGACCAGGGCCTGGCCATGGCGGCCGAGTTTTGGAGCCTGGGCCTGGGCGAGCCGTTCCCGGTGTCGGCCATCCATGGCGCTGGCACCGCCGAGCTGCTCGATGCCCTACTGACCCACCTGCCCCCCACCCCGGAGGTGGAGGAGGAGGAGCCGATCCAGCTGGCGATTATCGGCCGGCCCAACGTGGGTAAATCGAGCCTGCTCAATGCCGTTTGCGGCGAGAAACGGGCCATCGTTAGCCCGATCCGGGGCACCACCCGCGACACGATCGACACCACGATCGAGCGCGAAGGCAAGCGCTGGAAACTGCTTGACACCGCCGGTATTCGTCGTCGCCGCAGCGTCGATTACGGCCCGGAATATTTCGGCATCAACCGCAGTTTCAAGGCGATTGAACGCTGCGATGTCTGCGCCCTCGTGATTGATGTGCTTGATGGCGTTACCGAACAGGATCAGCGCCTCGCTGGCCGCATCGAAGAGGATGGCCGCGCCTGTGTGATCGTCGTCAACAAATGGGACGCGGTTGAGAAGGACAGCCACACGATGGCGGCGATGGAGAAGGAACTGAGGGCCAAGCTCTATTTCCTCGACTGGGCGCCGATGTTGTTCACCTCAGCCCTCTCCGGCCAGCGGGTTGAAAGCATCTTCGCGATTGCGGCCGTTGCGGTGGAGCAGCATCGCCGCCGTGTCACTACCTCGGTGGTGAATGAAGTGCTGCAGGAGGCTGTGAGCTGGCGCTCTCCCCCAACCAGCCGCGGTGGTCGCCAGGGCCGCATTTATTACGGCACCCAGGTGGCCACGCGGCCGCCCAGCTTCACCCTGTTTGTCAATGATCCCAAGCTGTTTGGCGATACCTACCGTCGTTATGTGGAACGGCAGATCCGGGAGGGTCTGGGCTTTGAGGGCTCCCCGCTGAAACTGTTCTGGCGGGGCAAGCAGCAGCGCGATGCTGAGAAGGAGCTGGCCCGCCAGCAAGCCAAATCCCGCTGAGGATCGCGGCATGGTGGTGGCTGGCTGCAGCAACATGCGTCTGACGAGCGGGCCCAAAGGGACCAGTTGCCCGGCTAGCAGGCGCCAACAGGGATGGCGCATCCGCAGGCCATCCCTAGGGAGTGTGAGGGGCTGCCCTGGGAGAGGCGCCTGATGGACTGGCTGCGGCAGATCCCGATCGGCCAGTACGTGCCGGGGAGTGGCAGCTGGTTGCGCCAGCTCGATGCCCGCCAGAAGCTGGCTTGGACCCTGGCCTTTCTGCTTACGCCGATCCTGGCGGGCCCCCTCTGGCGCCTGGCCCTAGTCGGGCTGCTGCTGCTGATCACCGCCCTCAGTGGCCTGTCCTGGCGGCTTTGGCGCCGCAGCCTGCCCCTGCTTCTGGCCCTGGCCCTGTTCGTGGGCGCCCTGGCGGCCCTGCTACCCACCGGTAGCGGGACGGCCGCCAGCCTCAGCCGCCCGCCGACGGAATTGCGCCTGGCCCCGGCCGGCGCCGCTGGCAGCCCGCCCAGCCGCTTGGGCCTGAGCTGGGAACTGCTGCGCTGGGGGCCCCTGCCGGTTGGTCCCCTGAGCTTGGGGCCCTTGGTGGTGACCCGCCGCTCGGGGGAACTGGGCATCAGCAGCGCCACCTTGCTTTTCACAGTGATCCATAGCGCCAACTTGCTCCTGCTCACCACCCCGCCGGAGGAGCTGGTGTGGGCTCTGGCCTGGCTGATTGCGCCCCTGGGCCGCCTGGGACTGCCGGTGGATCGGCTCGGTTTCACCTTGTTGTTGTCCTTGCGCTTTTTGCCACTTGTGCAAGAAGAGTTCCAGAATCTGTTGCGCTCCCTGGCCACCCGTTCCCTGAATCTGCGCCAGCTAGGAGTGAAGGGGGGATTTGGTTTGCTATTGGCTGTAGCCGAACGGCTGCTAGCCAATGTGTTGTTGCGCTCCGAACAGGGCGCAGAAGCCCTGCTCGCCCGGGGCGGCGGCTGGATCACGCCGGCGGAATTGCGCCAGCAGCGGCCGGCCTGGAGGCTGTTGCAGTGGGCGGGGGCCGCCGCATTGGTGCTGTTGATCGGGCTGCGTTGGCGGTACGGTGCCCTCTAAGTTGTGTCGAACCTGACAGACAACGTGAGCGCAGAGCGTTACCTCAATCACCCCCTGTTCGGTCTCTTGTATCGGGTGGCCCTTGCTGGCGAAGGTCGCGACCTCTACGCCACCCTCTATGCCCAGCGCATGTTCTTCTTGGTGACCCTCCAGCCCCGGGGCGCCAATTTTGAGGTAATCCCCTTGATGGATGCTCGTCACCTGGCCGAGCAGAACCTGGCCCGCACCCGGCGCGAGGGCGCCGAGGCCCATGCCCCCTGGCGGCTGCTTTTCGACCAGACTTTTATCTAGGTCAATTCTCCAGGCCAGGCCAACCAACCAACCAGCTAACCCGCTAATCAGCTAACCAGCCTGTCCAACCAGCATGGTCACCCCCCCGTTGGCTGCTGTCGGTTGGCCTCCTCCCCTTCGGCCTCCTCCCCTTCGGCCCCCTACCCCGGTCCCCCCATGGCAGCTGGAGCGCTCAGCGCGCACGATCCCGTCAGCCCGCCCTGGAGCCTTGAGCAGCAACTCGCCGCCCTGAGGGCGGCCCTGCCTGCCGGTACCCGGCTGCTGGCGGTGAGCAAGGGCCATCCCGCCAGCAGCCTGCGCCAGTTGGTGGCCCTGGGTCAGCGCAGCTTCGGCGAAAGCCGCCTGCAGGAGGCGATCGCCAAGCAGGCGGAGCTGGCCGACCTGGCCGAGCTCGATTGGCATTACATCGGCCGGCTCCAGGCCAATAAGGCCCGCGCCGTGCTGCGCCAGTTCGGCACGATCCATTCGGTCGACAGCCTGGCCTTGGCGGAGCGCCTGGCCCGCATCGCCGCTGAGGAGGGCCAGGCGCCGGCCGTGTTTCTGCAGGTGAAGCTGCGTCCTGATCCCAGCAAGACCGGATTATCCGCCGACGAGTTGCGCCAGCTCTGGCCCCGGCTGCAAGGCCTCGAGCCCCTGCGGATTGTTGGGCTGATGACGATGGCGCCCCAGGGCTTCTCGGCAGCCGAAAGTCAGGCCCTGTTTGGCGAGTGCGCCGCCCTGGCCCGGGAACTGGGCCTGCCCGAGCTGTCGATGGGCATGAGCGGCGACTGGCCTGAAGCGGCGGCTGCGGGCAGCACCTGGGTGCGGGTCGGCTCCGGTTTGCTTGGGCCCAAATCTTGCCAGGCCTGACGTGGGACGCTATTGATGTCCAAGCCACAAGGAAAATCAGTGTCGTTGTTCTCCCGCCTTCGTGCCGTCGTCGCCGGCGATGACTACCTTGACGGCGATTACGACGATGAGCTCGACTACGAGCACAACGACGCGCCAGAGCCGATCAGCCCGATGAGCCGGAGCAGTTCCCTGGCGCTCAGCCCCGATTTTGGCAGCGACGATCCGTTTGCCGGCACCAACGTGATCGGCATGCCGGGCCTCTCCACCACCACGGCGGAGGTGACCCTGATGGAGCCGCGCAGCTTCGATGAGATGCCCCGCGCTATCCAGGCCCTGCGCGAGCGCAAGACCGTGATCCTCAACCTCACGATGATGGAGCCGGACCAGGCCCAGCGGGCCGTGGATTTCGTCGCCGGCGGCACCTTCGCCATCGATGGCCACCAGGAACGGGTCGGCGAAAGCATCTTCCTGTTCGCCCCCAGCTGCGTCACCGTCACCACCGCCGCTAGCGAGGAAGCCTCTTCCCCGACGATCGTCTCCCGTGACGCCGGCCAGGAGCAGCAGGCCGCCCCTAGCCCGGCCTGGGGCCGCTCCGAGTCCGGGTTCGGCCTGGGCTGATCGGGGTCCCCTTCAGCGGCCCTAGGCCCCGGGCAGGCGGGGCCAGGGTTGGCTGCGCCTCTGCCGCCCACCCCTGCCTTGCACACCCCCGAGCCGGGTCTGGTTCAGCCCATGGCGCCCCCATCCCCTACTCCAAAAGCCGGCAGCCCGGTAACGGGCCGTCCTGGCACCGGCCCTCTGATCGCGGTCGAGCATGCAGCCGAAGATCCCGCAGGGTCGGGGCTAGAGCCCTTCGCTCCATTGCGTTTGGGGGTGGTGGGCTTTGGCCGCATGGCCCAGGCCCTGCTGCTGCCCCTGATTGACAGCGGCCTGGTCCAGGCCGAGGCCGTGCGGGCGGTGGTCGGTAGCGAGGCCTCAGCGGCCCGCCTGGCGGCCCAGCACGGCCTGGTGGTGAGCAGCGACCCCTCGCAGGCCTGGCAGGCGCCGGTGCTGCTACTGGCCGTCAAACCCCAGGTGCTGGCTGCGGCGGCCCAAGCCGCCCAGGGCATCCCCTCAGCAGTGGCTGCCCCGGCCGCTTCGGCGGGGACCCCAGCGGGGGCCAGCCAAGCAGCTGGTCCCAAGCCCCTGCTGATTTCTGTCTTGGCCGGCGTGACCCTGGCCCGCTTGCAGGCCCTGTTCCCGGCCCATCGGATCGTGCGGGCCGTGCCCAACACGCCGGCGCTGGTGCGCCAGGGGCTCACCGGCCTGGCCTGGGGCGAGGGGATCTCAGCGCCGCAGCAGCTCTGGGTGCGCCAGTTGTTCGCCCAGGTGGGCGAGGTGCTTGACCTGCCCGAAAGTCAGCTCGATGCCTTCTTGGCCCTCACCTCCTCGGGGCCGGCCTATGTGGCCCTGGTGGCCGAGGCGCTGGCCGACGGGGCCGTGGCCGCCGGCTTGCCCCGGGCCTTGGCCCTGCGCCTGGCCCATCGCACCCTGGCCGGCACCGCCGCCCTGCTCCAGGAGCAGGAGCTCCATCCGGCCCAGCTCAAGGACATGGTCGCCAGCCCCGGCGGCACCACCATCGCTGGCCTGCGTCAGCTGGAGCGCTCCGGGGTTCGCTCGGCCCTCATCGAGGCCGTGGTGGCTGCGGCCGAGCGCAGCCGCCAGCTGGCCTGAGTCCTCGTTCGGGCAGGGCCGTTGATCGCGAGCCCAGCAATCGCAGCTTGGAGTTCGTCTCAGGGGGGCTTCTGTCCCGCTGTCCTGCCCTCAGCCCTTGGCCTGGCCCAGTTTTGGTTCGGTGCCTGCCAGCAGCCGTTGCAGGTTGCTGCGGTGGCGCCAGACCACCAGCAGGGTGGTCAGCAAGGCCAACACCAGGTATGCGGGCCGCAGGCCGCTGCCGGCGGCGGCGAAGGAGCCGAGCATCAGCAGCGGCAGGCTCAGGGCCGCCACCACGCTCGCCAGCGAGACGATGCGGCTGAGGCTGAGGGTGGCTAGAAAAATGCCGAAGCAGGCCAGGCCCACGGCGGGCACCAGGCCCAGCAACATGCCCAGCCCGGTGGCCACCGCCTTACCGCCTGTGCCGCCGAGCCAGAGCGACCAGCTGTGGCCGGCCAGGGCCGTTAGGCCCGCCGCCACCACCCACCAGTCACTGGTGGCGGCGAGGCCATCCGGTTGCAATAGGACTTTGGCCAGCAGCACCGCCACCGTGCCCTTGAGCACATCCACGAGAAACACGGCCAGGGCCGGCCCCTTGCCGAACACCCGCAGCACGTTGGTGGCGCCGGTGGAACCTGAGCCCAGGGAGCGGATGTCCACCCCCTGGATCCAGCGGCCGGCCAAATAGCCACTGGGGATCGAGCCGAGCAGGTAGCCGGCCGCCAGGGTCAGCAGGATGGGCAGGGGCGTGGTCACAGCAGGTCGTCCTCCAGGGCAAGTTCGCTTGGGCCAGGGGCGAAGGCAAGCCACAGAGGGAACTGCAGGATCGCCACCTCGACCACCTGTTCGGCGGCGTCCACCAGGATGAAGGGCAGCTCGCCCCGCTCTTCGAGTCGGTCGGCGCGCTCGATCAGGGCGTCGGGCCGCTCGAACAGCACGATGCCGCTGTTGGGTCCGAAATCTTCGCGGCCCAGGCCCAGGCAATCCTGCAGGCCCCGCCGCCATTCGCCCAGCCGCTCTGGCTGGCCGGCCAGCACCAGGGTCTGGAAGCGTTCGCCGTAAAGGTCGCCGAGGATGGCGATGGCGGCGGCTCCCACCAGGGCATTGCGGTTGCGGCTGCCGGTGCTGGGCTGGGCGCCGCGCCCCCCTTGGAACAGGAACCAATCCTCCAGCAGGCCGGCCGTGGACCCGTCCAGGCTGCGGCGCAGTTTCCAGGGGTCGGCGTAGAAATCGGGCTGGCCCTGGAATTGGCCCAGCCGCTCCCGGATCAGGGATTCGTCTTGGCTAAACAGGCCGGCTGCAGCGGGGGCCTGGCCCGGGGCGCCGGCGGCCCGGCCTTGGCCGGCCTGCTCCCGGTCGAGGGGCGAGGGTTGCACCACCAAGGGCTGCACCACCAGCTCCACTTGCTCGGCAGCCACGGCCAGGTCTTGGAGGGCCCCCACCAGGTAGTCCTGGAAGCCCTTCACCCGCCGGGCCATCCCATCGGCCTGGCCGGCGAAGCTGCCATTGATCTCCCGTTGCACCTGGTCGCGGCGGATCTCCAGCTCCCGCAGCTCCTGCTCCAGTCGCTGGCGTTGTTGCTGGAGCTCGGCCAAGGCCAGCTCCAGCAGGGCCGCGCCCGCCCCCGTTTCCAGCAGGTTGCCGCTGCGCTGGGGTGCCTGAGCGAAACGCTCTGCCTGAGCAAAGGGCTCAGCCTGGGCTAATGGCTCCGCCAAACCCGAGGTTGGGGGGCCGTTCACCTCGGGCCCAGGGGCAACGTCCCTCTGGGCGCCTTCAGGAGCCCGGGCGGAGATCAGGGCCTCGGCAAGGTCCCTGTCCGGCTCAAAGGGGCCGGACAGGGCCGCTTCCGGCCCCTTGAGGGCTTCGATAGCCTCAGCCCTGGGCCCACCGGTGTGGACTGGTAAGGGCCCATCGGGGAAGGGCCCATCGGGGGCGGAGTCGCTCATGGCAGGGCGCTGAGATGCTGTTGAAGCTGTTGACGCAAGCTGCTGGCATCGAACAGCACTGGCAAGAGGTGGATGCTGCGCTGTTCACGGAAATAGAACAGCACGGGCACCGGTCCCCAGAACACCCGCCAGCCCAGCCAGGCGTCATAGGGGAAGCGGCGCAGCAGGCTCTGGCGATTCCAGACCAGCAGGGCGTCGCTGCAGAACTGAAGCCGCAGCAGCTGGCTTTGCAGCAGCAAGAACAGGCCGAACAGGCCCACCCCTAGGGCCAGCCAGACGGCGCCGCTCCAGAGAGGCAGCAGCAGCAGGCAGGCCAGGCCCAACACCAGCACTCCCAAGGGCACCCAGGGGCGCGGCGCCAGAATCACGCCTGCTTCGGGGTCGGGGCCGGCCTGGTGGTCGATAGCGGGCTGGTAGTCGATGCCGGCCTTGTGCTCGACACTGGCCTGGGCAGCGGCCGGATCGGCTGGGTTGGGGTGATCCGGTTGCAGGGGATCCATTGGCGCCGGTTTCTCCAGGGGCCCCATTCTGGGGAGCCGTGGTGCGGGCCTGTCGCCGCCCAGGGCCCCGGCTGGCGCCCTACTCGCCAAACAGCAGCTGGGTCAGCACCACGTCCACTAGGGACACGCTCACCAGGATCATCACCACGGCGCCGGTAGTGCTGCTGCCCACTTCCTTGGGGCCGCCCCGGGTGGTGAGACCCCAGCCACAGGCGATCACGGCAATGATCAAGCCGAAGACCACCGCCTTAATCAGCATCGACGGCAGGTCCGAGGGCTCCATCCAGGTGCGCACCGAATTCCAGAACACCGAAGGCGGGATCGCATACAGGGCGGTGCTGCTCAGCTGGCCCGACCACACGGCCACGGCGAAAAAAAGCAGACACTGCACCGGCGCCATCACCACCATCGCCACCACCCGGGGCACCACCAGGTATTCGACCGGGTCGGTGCGCAGCATCGTGATCGCATCGATCTGCTCGGTGACTTTCATGGTGCCCAGCTGGGCGGCGTAGGCCGTGGCCACCTTGCCCGTGATCAACGTGGCGGTGAGGATCGGGGCGATTTCGCGGGCCAGGCCGATCGCCAATATGCCGCCGACGGTGGAGCCGGCTCCCTGTCTCACCAATTCGGCCGCCACCTGGATGTTGAAGACGGTGCCGGAGGCCAGGCCCGTGATCACCACGATCAGGATGCTGCCGGGCCCGGCTTCAAACAGCTGCTCCAGCAGATCATTGGGACTGATGCGCCCCCGCATGATCGCCGCCACCGATTGGCCGCCGATCAACAGGCTGCTGCCGAGCCTTTGCAGCCAGCGGGGCTTCAGCCAGCGCGGCAGCGGCCAGCGGGGCGACCCAGCGGGCCGGGGCGCGGGCCGGCCCGCTGGGCGGGTGGGGCTGGGAAGTTGGGGGGGCATCCGTTGGGACGTCATGGGGGGGTGGGTTGGGGCATCAGCTGAGCTCCCTGCTGGGGCCAGCGGCGCATGACCACCAGCCCCAGGACGACGAGCACGGCGGGGATCAGGCCCATGCAGAGGCGGATCGTGATCAGGGCGCTGGCGGGTTGGCTGGTGCCGAGGGTCTGCTCGTAGCCACTGAGGCTGAGCAGGCCGCCGTAGACCACCATCACCACACTGATGCAGACCTTCTGGGCTAGCACCATCCAGGCGCTGTATTGCCCGGCCGGCTTCTCCGGGTCGGCATCGATGGCATCCGGCAGCAGGGACCAGGGGATCAGGTAGGCGGTGGAGGCGCCGATGCCGGAGGTGATGATCGTGGTGAGCAGGGCGACCAGCTTGACCAGGTTGGCCCAGGAGCCGATGGGGCCGAAGGCGGGATCGAGGGGCGGCAACACCATCACCGCCAGGCAGCCGGCCACCCAGAGGCCGCCCCCGAGCCGCAAGGCCGCCAGGCGGCCGCGGCGATGGGAGATGCGGTTCCAGACCCAGAGCCCCAACAGGGTGCTGACCAGGAAGGGCAGCAGGATCCAGCGACTCCAGCCCTCGGGCACCTTCAGCACCATGGGCAGATAAAAGAGGGCGACGGCCTGCATCAGTTGCAGGGCGCACCAGAGCAGCAGATAAAGCCCCAGCACCTTGACGAACCGGGCGTTTTGGACCACCCGGCGCAGCAGGCGGCGGGTGGTGCCCGGGTGGCTCTCAGGGCGTTGGCAGCGGCGGGCTGAGGGAATCAGGCCCCAGCCGCAGATCAGGGTCGAGGCCGTGATGATCAGGCCCGAGACCAGGCCCACGGGCAGGTAGGAGGCGGGGTCATGCAGGTCCTTGACCAGAACCCCCGCCAGCACCGAGGCCACCAGGGTGGCGATGATCGAGCCGGTGAACCGGGACGTATTCAGCCGGGTGCGCAGCGAGACGTCGGTGGTCAGCTCGGCGGCCAGGGCTGAATAGGGCAGGTTGACGCAGGTATAGAGGCTGTTGGCCACAACCGAGATCAACAAGAAGATCCAGAATTTGACCCAGACATCGGGCCAGGGCGGCAGCCACCACATGGCCGCCATGGCGAGGCCCAAGGGCAGGGCGCTCCACACAATCCAGGGCAGGCGCGGGCCCCAGCGGGGGCTGTTGGTCTTGTCGCTCAGCCAGCCGACGACCGGATCGTTGATCGCATCCCAGAGGCGGCCGCAGCCGTAGGCCAGGCCCGCCTGCCAGGGCGGCAGGCCCGCCGCTGTGTAAAAGAGCATCAGATAAAAGCCGATCAGGGCCGCGCCCATGCCGGTGCCGACATCGCCCATGCCATAGGCCCAGAGCAGGCGAGCCCTAGCCGCCCCCCGCAGGTCGGCCCCGTCGGTGACCGTGGCCTCGCCTAGGGCTGCCGCCTGCCGCGCTTGGCCGTTACCAGCCTCAAGGCCTCCAGCTGGATTCCCCCCCAGCCGCTCTTCAGCCCCAGAGTGCGGCCCCTGCCCCCTTCTGGTCCCGTCCTGCCTGCCCAAGTCCCTGCCCACGTCCCTGCCTGCGGCCAAAGCTGCTTGTCCTGACGCAGGCCATAATGCTGCAGCTGCCTGCCCCTCGATCCAGCCCTCCGGGCGGAACCGGGAATCACAGAGCGGCCCAGTACAAGCGTACTGCTGCGGGCGTAGTTTAGTGGTAAAACCTCAGCCTTCCAAGCTGATGATGCGGGTTCGATTCCCGCCGCCCGCTTCTGTTTCGCAATAAGGGTTTTCAGCTCAAAGCCCTTTTTGTGACTGCCGTTAGGCCCGCCAGCTGCTGCCAAGGTCTGTTGGCCCGTGCCAGGCGGTGAGACAAAACGGCTCGCCAAGCATCTCACCAAACACCTCACTAAACGCTTGCCCTGGCGGCGTCCCGAGATTGGGAGCTGGCGATCAGGGCCGTCGGTGCAAGCGACAACGAAAACTGAGCCACCCGTCGGCCCATAGCCGTAGGAGGGGTAAAGACAGTGGCGGATCACGCCTTGGCCAAGGCGGCCCTTCAATGTGCAAGCAATTTTTCAATTTTACTCGTGAAGCACTTGCTACTGGCCTGAACTTCATCGGGTAGCGGGTATCAGCCAAAAGGAGGCAAGACAATGGATTGTCGTGTCCTAGGGATGCCAAAACGAGAAAGGGACTTTAGGCCCAAAAGGATGAATTGGGCGATACTGTTTGGGCTGTTGAGATGCTTTCTGACTGTTTAATGTAAAAGGGCTGCAGGTTAATGCAGCCCTTTGTGGCGAAGCTTTAAGTGGCGATTTGTCGGCTGTGCTTTGTGGACAGCAGTTAGCCGCAGTAGTACTTCGCCCATGAAACGGCTTCTGCTTTGGTGACACCTTTAAAGTCCACATCGTATTGGCGATTGTCGCACCATCCATTCACATAAGATCCATCGTTCCAGAAAATTCCAATGGATTCAGCCTGGCGGCAGACCTCAACAGCATTGCCGCTTTCATCTTTGTCTTTGCGGCAGTCACTGTCTTTCCAGTCTGCAGCTGAAGCAGAATATGGAATTCCCGAGACGAGCGCTAGCGCCACAAAGGCAAAAAGGCTCTTGATTAGGCAGTAAACTCCGCGCTCCTTAGGAGGCGTTCCGGTCGGGCGAGGCAGCAGCAGACTGTCTGCAACACCCGATCTGTCATCGCTATGAGGTTAAATCGTCGATTAAAGCGGTAACTAAAAGCGCCCAGATAACGGTT
>CAMAPJ010000086.1 GCA_945860085.1 Synechococcus sp. UW140
GATGATCTTGACGCTGCCTTGATCACGGGAGCGGGCCTTGAACAGCTCCTCTTCTCCAGTGCGCACGGTGCGGCCCTGAAGCTGCTTCTCAACGATCTGCAGGCCTTCTTCTATCTCTGCTGGATCGGTGCTGGCGCAGTAGCGGCCCAGCAGGAACTCCACCACGTAGGTGGGTACCGGATACTGGCGAGAGTATTTGCGCACCAGGTCCTTTCGAACCAGGAAGCCATCGAAGGCCTTGGCCCCGAGCTGGTCGAGATGGTCCATCTCGCTGGTGTTGGCTGGTGAAGCGGTCATGGCAACACCTCCAGCTGGAGGAGCTGGGCGGCCTGATTCAGTCGACGGTCGTAGCAGGCGAAGAGAACGCTCTGTTCAGCGTTGACGTGCAGTTCATGGGCAGCGGCGAGTTGCACGCTGTCGTAACCCCGCAGGGCAAAGACGTCGGCAAAGCGCCCAGCCGTTTCCACCAGCGGCTGGCTGACTTCAACAATGGTGAAGGTCTTCCAGGATTGGATCAGGTGCTGCCGAGCCTGTTCGAGATCTTCGTTGCAGACCGGGTCTTCCCGCTGGAGGCGAGCCAGGGCAGCCATTGTTTCGGCCCAGCTGATCCGGCAGACCCCGATGGCATCAACAGTGGTGCTGATCTGCCGCATCTGATCTGATTGGGCTTCGTCAACCAGCAACTTCATCAGGGCGCTGGTGTCACAAAAAAGGATCACCAGCTCAACCCCGATCCTCAATCACGATGTCGCTGAGCAACTTCCCTTGCCCCCGCAACTTCACGGGAGGGGGCAAGTTGGGCTTCTGACCGTTCCAGCTGATCAGGCCCGCATCAATCGCTTTTTGCAGCGGGCTGGTTATCCCAGAGTCCGCTGGCTTCACAGCCGTGATACGGGCGATGGGTTTGCGATGGGAGGTGACTTCCACCACCTCACCGGATTGGGCACGGGCCAGCCATTCGGAGAGGTGGGTCTTGAGATCCCGCACCGACACCTGACTTGCGACCACATCTGCCATGCCTGACTCCGCCGATGCGACCACACTAGGCCGGGTTTTGCTATTCACGCTTCTCCACCCACAACGGTGCGGCGTTGGGCGATCACCCGGCCATCAGGGCTCAACAGCACCGCCACCACCACTGCACCTTCCAGCTCGTCGTCTTCCACCAGCAGGCGGGCTCCGCCATCGTCGATCGGTTTGGCCGTGGTGGCCACTGAGGGGCCGCCAGCGGCATCGCGGCGCAGGTCGGCTGACATGCCGGCCGTGCCGCCGCTCACCTCCAGGTTGCAGCGCAGGCCCTTCCAGCTGATCTCGGTGATGGCTGCGGTAGGGGCGCTGCTCACTCCGCCAGAGACCACCAACACAGGGGTGAGGCACTCCTGCAGGCTAATGCCGCCGTGGGCATAGGAGTAGCTGCCACCTGTGTTGAAGCAGGCAGCGCCGCTTGGGGTAGCGAACTGCTCGCTGGGGTTCCAGCTCCAGGCGGCGGTGGGAACTGGCACCTCGGAGGTACGCCTAAAGGCAGAAAAGCTGGGCCAGCTTTTTATTGTGACATTCACGGTTCTACAACTACATCGTAAGACCATCTGCCGAGACACAGATTGAGCCAAGCAATGAGACACTCTCACTCCAAGTCTCCACTCGCAACTGGGCTGATCAGATTTGACTTGTCGACAGCCGCAGCAATTAATGGTGCCCATTCCCGCAGACCTTCCAAAGTTATCTTTCCAAGTTGATATTGCTCAAAAATACCTCGTCTCCATCTCAAAACCCTCTCATCATCTCGCAGCTTGAGCAATCTGATGGTCTCCTCTGCCTTGACTCTTAGTGGAGTAGGCACCGCATCTGTACATACCAGCTGGAGGGAAGGAAGCAATATCTCGAACCAACCATTCCCAATTGCATAGGGATCGAGCACAGCATCATCCAAATTATCCTTTAATTTATTCAGAAGGCCACTGCTATATCTGTAATTAGACCATTCATAGGCAAGGTGTCTATGATTAGAGATTGAGAAATAATGATCAACCTCACCTTCGGGCCAAACTATCATTGCGGCATATGCGCAAAGACCACTCTGGCTGGATCTCAAGTCTTCGCGAAATGCCGACCACCTATCTGGCATGCGCTTTGTCGCATCAGTATTCCGAGACAGCCAATCATTCCCAGGCTGCCTGGCTTTGCTATCAAAACTAGGAGGTTCGGGGGCTGAAATTAATCTGATCATGAGTTCTTGCCAATCCCGGACCCGCCTAACTGAGTGCTAACAACCCACCGTGGCCAAAAAGAGTCATGCTCGGGGAGAAGGGCCAGAAGTCTACGATGGATCGAGATGTAGTTTTTTGAATTCTTTTGCACACTTGATGAGTTTCTCATCCATTCTTCTGCTTCCTCAATGGCTTTTTCTGCTTCCATAGATCTTGCCTGATCCAGTCCAAAGAACTCTGATACCAGCCAGTTTGTGACATCGCCCTGCCTTGGATAAACATTTGTATCTACTTTTATTTCGCCATCTTTGATTCCCAGGTGAAATAACTGATCAGAATCTGGGTCAAAGATGGGCTCAAGAGAGGCCATTACCAAAGGTGAATGAGTTGAAATAAAGAACTGAGGAGTCCAACTTTTATCAAACTTGGTGTCATCCCAGCGAAGCTCGCTTAACGCAACAAGCAATGATGGAATGATTGTCCGCTGCCATCGTGGATGAAGATGGGTTTCTGGCTCGTCGAATAATACAACGAAACGATTATCAGGCGCTCTCCCGATAAGCTCTGAGGTTATGTGATGCTCATATAATGTCCATATCATTATGTATGCTATTGCTATTATTCGCCTTGCACCCGCTGAAGCAAGTGCCAGCGGCACATCTTTGCCGTCTACATTAAGAGTCGGCCTGTCCTTCCCTTCGCCAAGGTATAGGCGACGAGGCTCGCCAGGCGAGAGCGGCTCATCTGGAGCCGAAAGCTCCACAAGCAATGCTTTTAGGGACTCAAACTGTTTCTTCTTGGCTTCTTGCCAGTTGACCCAGTCTCTATCTAGCCCCTCACAAACTTTAACGCCGTTGATTTCAAGGCCTTCCCATACTTGGATTTTATCGAAATGGTAGGCAGAAGGTCTTAGGGGATCGTCGCGCCAATAATTTCGCGCTGGATCCCAAACTGAAAAGCTCCCGTCAACTCGAATATAAACGACAATCCCAGGAATGGCAGGGCGGCTTTTTTCAATGCTCCATTCTTGCTTTTCGCGATTATAAACTGACTTGATTTCCTTTTCAGTTGTCCTGCCAATTATTAGGGAATTTATTGAAGACTTGCTGGAGCCTGGATTTGGCCATGCAGGTGCATTGGCCCATGTTCGAGTAAGCGCCCACCAGCATAAATCTAAAAGGAATGACTTGCCGACTCCATTATTCCCTCCAATAACATTAAAGCGTCTTGACCAGTGCAAGGTGAGATCGCTCGCAAGGCCAATATTCTTGATGGCGAGGCTCTTTAGCATCAGAAAGAATGGCGTTTATTTCTAAGGGCGTTTTGACTGCTCGAAGCATTGAGCCAATGATGGACTCTTGGCAAGTGACTGCGAGGCTTTGGCTCAGACCGCTTCATATGTTTTCTCCTCCCACCACGGTGCGGCGTTGGGCGATCACGCGGCCATCAGGGCTCAACAGCACTGCCACCACCGCTGCTCCGACAAGCTCGTCATCCTCCACCAGCAAGCGGGCGCCCCCATCGTCGATTGGTTTCGTGGTTGTGGCCACCGAGGGCCCTCCGGCACTCTCCCGGCGCAGATCGGCCATCAGGCCTGCGGCCGCTCCGCCGCTCACTTCCAGGTTGCAGCGCAGGCCCTTCCAGCTGATCTCGGTGATGGCCACCGCAGGGGCGCTGCTCGCTCCACCAGACACCACCAACACAGGCGTGAGGCATTCCTGCAGGCTGATGCCGCCGTGGGCATAGGAGTAGCTCCCCCCTGTGTTGAAGCAGGCAACACCGCTCGGGGTTGTGAACTGCTCGCTGGGGTTCCAGCTCCAGGCGGCGGTGGGAACTGGCACCTGGGAGTCGCCCTTGATGGCGGCGCAGCGGGCCCACTTGCTGGCGGTGAGGTGCTTGGGCAGCTCGGCTGTGGGCAGGCCATCAGGGCAGAACAGCCAACCGTGGTCGGTGACGACCTTTACGGAGCGCCAACCGGCATCCAGCAGCTTCTGGATGCGGAGGGCCAGCCGCTCGATCTCGGGCTGGATCTGGCGAGGCAGGTCGTTTTGGAGTTGGTGGCCGCGGTGATCGAGGTCACCGATCTCCAGCCAGCCGCGTGCTTCTGGGCCGGATGGGATGTTCAACTCGTCGTCGCCCAGCACGGTGTACCCCTGGACGGTGAGGGCCTTGCGCAATTCGGCGGCACTGGTGGGTTTGCCGGAGCGGAAGGCTGGAGCGAAATCTTCCGGTAGCGCCTGCCCTTGGATCTCGCCAATCAGGGGGGTGATGGCGGGCTTGGCTGTGGCTGTGACGGTGGGTAGCCCCGCCCAGCGGGTGGTGAGGCTGCCGGTGATGCCCATCACCTCCAACGACTTCTGCAGTTGCCGGGCAACGTCGTAGCGGAGGCCATCAGCAAAAAACAACACCTCGCCGGGTGCTGCGGTGATGGCTCCTTGCTCTGCTGGAGTCGGCAGGCCGCTGCTGGCGACGGCTTTTTGGAAGCAGCTGGCGGTGTCATTCAGCCAGATCCTGAGCAAGGCTGCGACTGACTTACGCACCACGCCTTCCTCGGCGGTGCTGGCCATCGCCACGGCCTGCCAGGCGCTCAGATCAGCCTCCCAGCCATCGGTTGTGTAGGGCTCGATGAAGTCGGCAGGCGTTGCCCCCACCAGGGGGTGATCGGCGCGCTGGGCCAGGCGGCCGAGCGGTTCGAGGAGCTTCGCCATGGGCGAGAGATCCAGCTGGGCCCAGATCCAGCCGCGCCGCTCCCTGTGTTGGGCCTCCAGGTCGCGAACGATCCGGCAGGCCTCGCCGTGGGATTTGCCTGCCAGCCCCTGCAGGCCAGCAAGAACCTGGTCCTCGCAGGCCGAGTTGTGGGAAGGCCAGCGGGAAAGGTCTTGCCCGCCGACGGCCAGGCCCATCTGCTCAGGCTCAACCCGGCGCAGCAGCTCAGGGATACCCGGGAAGGCGGTGGGGTTTTCTGCAAAGCGCTGCCAGACCTTGTCCCAACCGCCTTGGCCCTTGGCGAGCCGCTCGGCAGCGGAGATCTCACCGTCTTTGGCGGGACCGAACTTGAGGTCTTTTTTCCAGGTGGAGGATAGGACTGCCCATTGATCTTGGCTGCAGCGTTGCTGGAAGGCCGGTGGATCCGCCATCCATTGCAGGAGGTCGCGGATCGCATCAGGAACCAAGTAGGCGTTGAAGTCTTCCGCCTCCAGTCGCTTGCCGCGCAGCTGCTCAAGCGGAACGGAGGCCACTTCAGCAAGGGCGCGGCTGAGAGCAGCTTTGGTGCCCTGATCGCCGGCCAGATCAAGGCCCAGGGCATCACTGGAGCTGAGGAAGGCGGCCAGAGTCCAATCGCGCCCATTGCGCTGGAGCCAGAGGCTGCCGCGGAACATCAGCTCGATCAACGGCTCCAGCGCCCAGGGGCAACCCTCGCCGGCACGCAACTCCTGGCGGCTAATGCCAGGGAGGTAGATCACAGGGATCTGATCTGCGGCGGCAACAGCTGCAGGCAGGCTTCGATCAACGATGCAGCGCAGCCACAGCGCCGGGCCCTGCTGGTGCTCGGGGTCGTAGTCGCCCAGGCAAAGCAGCTCGGGTAACTGCTGCCGCAGCAGGGGAAGCAGTGGTTTCCATTCGCTGCGGGGATCGGTCCAGAGGATGGCGACGGGCGACTCTTCTGCATCGCCGTGGACGTTGCAGCCGCGCAGCTTCTGGATCAGGACGTCAAGCAGGGTGTTAGGAGCCATGACTTAAATCTCAGCTCGGCTGTGCGGCTACTATTCGCACAAAGAGGTTTATGTTAAGTCTCCAATTTCCAAGACTCTACCGTATACCAATTATGCAAAACAAGGCATAGGCTTGGATTTGCTGATTGCAGATTGTCAAAGCAAGGTTTCAGATTTTGCTGAGGTTGACCCCCAGCTCCTTGGCGTAGACTCCTAATCCCTTTTTCTGAATGGTTTTGAGGGCACGAGTGGACACACGTAGTTTAATGAAACGTTTGCCTTCAGCCCACCAGAGACGGCGCTCCTGCAAATTCACCTGCTGCAGCTTTTTAGTGCGCACGTGAGAGTGAGAAACGGCCATGCCGTTATTGGCGCGCTTACCGGTGAGCTGACAGATGCGAGACATGAACGAAATTTTATTAGCCGAACGATGCTTGACCCCAAGGCCCTGCCGTTCAACAATAGCAAGTCATCTGCTCGCTTCCTTGGCGGCGCGGCTGTAGTGCAGATCGTTCCAGCGGTTGCCATCAAAGCTGGCGCCAGCGGGTGGAGCGCCTGCGACGGGTGCGCCGAAATCGGTGGCGAGGATGTGATTGCTTTCATCCCAACCCCAGAACCAGGGGAAGTCGTCTTTGGAGCGCATCGGCTCCTTGCCCCTGTCCTTCGCCCACTTGATCGTGCCGGGCTTGGCACGAAGGATCCCAGCGCCGGTCTTGCTGCATTTACGTAGCTGGGCACATAGGAAGGGCCGGATGTTGAGCCGCACGCCGTCGTTGATGTCTGGATCCCAGCCGATTGCTTGTTGGTGAAGAGGCTTCCAGCGGACAAAGATGTCGTAGGGCGGTTCGCCTTCGAGGATCTTTTTGAGTTGCCCCTGAAGATCGAGGGCGGCGGCTAGGCGATCATCAGCGCCATTCACTTCTTCCGCTTGATCGAGCTTCTGGCGATCGATCCAGTCGCCCAAATAGGTGAAGGTGAGCAGCTCCAGAGTTTTGCGACCTTCGCCGTTGGGGGCAGCGAGCTTGTGGTAATTGACTAGTGCGCTGAAGCCGTGGGGGTTGCCATCCCAGATTTGCCAAATGAACGGACGCGACCGAAAGAGCTTGCAGTGCTCGGCAAAGAAGTTCTGGCGCAGCCAGTCAGCAAGATCTGCAGACGGTTTCTTGGCAGCATTAGCCACGGCTGTTTCCAGCAAGAGCTCACGTTCCTTGGCACTGCTCCAGCCATCCCCGAAAACCGCGGCCAGCAGGCTGCGCAGACGGTCGGCCGCTGCAGCTTCTCCGCGAACAGGCGACAGGCAAACGATGCCATCGTCATCAGTCAAGGCTTCCAGTCCATCGATATCAAGGGCGGAGCAATCAGGAAAACTGGAACCGGTCTGGCGCGGCCAGAGGTAACCGACAAGTCGCGAGACGGCCACCTGCAAAGGCTGGTCTGCTCGTGCAGGGTGTCCATTGAACAGCCATTGAGTTGGGTCGCTGGAAAACGGCTTCGGTAATCCGTCGGGGTATTTATCCGCCGCCACCTGCTGCCAGTGCGCTAAGTCAAAGGGGACATGTCCAAACGTCGCCGTCGTTACGTATGGCTTTTTGTCTAGTACCCGAACCTCGCGCTCAAAAGCCTTTGATGCGCACATTGCCACCAAGGGTGTCATCACTCCCGGATGTTCTGGGGTGAGCACCACACAGCTCTTGTCGAAAAGTTCTCCCCGGTAGATGCCGGCGCGTAGAGACTGGACACGAGAGATTATAACGCCTGGCTTGCCCCAGGCGAAGTCACCTTGTATTCGTGCACCTTCCGCCCTGGAAAGATCACCTCTGCCGTCATCCCACTTAATGATTTCCTGCATGCCTGTGTAAAAGGCATCACGTTCACTCCCTGTTCTTAGCACTCGCCAGTCATGGGTAAGAGCATCGTGCTCCCAAAACGCTTGCACAAATCGGTCGCGATCGCCGGTGGAGAGGCCTTCAGTCGGTCGAGCGATAGCTGCAAGACGCTGGGCGGCTGACCGAGCCTCTAGCGTCACGCGTCCATCAGGATTAGCGCGCTGAAGGCTTTGGGAAGTAACAGTGAGATCTATGTTTTGGATGGCATTTGCCTTCGCAGGACCATTCGACTCCTTTGAGACATCAATGCCAAACAGAGTGTGATCGGACGGGGGTTCTATTTTCGTGAACCCAAGTAAGCACACACTTACGACCTCGCCGCCAATTGTCTCAAACGCCCTAGATCCCAGCCAAATCGACAGATTCCAGCTCGATTGCATCAGCGAATTCGCACGCATGCTCTTGTAACTACCGAGGAAGAGCCAGTTCTGCGGTGTGACCAAGGCTGAACTGCAGGCTGGAGCGCAGAAGTTCAAGCAACGTTCAACAAAACAAGTTGCGAGATCAGCCTTTGCATCAGAGTGTTGTCTTTCGCAGTAATCTTTCAGCAGTTCATTCTGATTCCCCCTACCTAGGTAGGGCACGTTGGTAGCTACAAGAGTGAAGTGGTCAGCAAGAATATCCGCAGCTTTCGCCAGGCCGCGAGCGGTTACAGCAATTTCTTGTGCGGTTTCGCCCTGTATTTCCTGTGCTACTGCATTTTCCAACAGCGGCTGAAGTTCCTGAAACCCTGCAACCAGTAAGCCTGCTTCGGCAGCTCGTGGATTGATCAAGCTCCCCAGCACCGAAGCCTTCTCAAACAGCTTGTATAACCGTTCCATTCCATTCCTGAGCCGCTCGTTATCGCCGGCCAATGCCAGCCAGTCAACTTCACGGATGTTTGGCGCGAGGCCGGAGCAGGCCAAATTCATCGCCGGCAGGTTGCAGTGACCTACGCGCCGCCACGCAGCTAGCGCCAGATTGAACGCGCCAATCTGTGTGCATCGCGGGTCTATTTCCAATCCGAAAAGGTTGACTTCGATAACCGCTGCTACTGCTGCTTTTTCGGTTAGACCCTCTTCCCCTATACGAAGAGCCACCAGCCGCTCGAACATCGCCACCACGAAATGCCCGCTCCCCATACAGGGATCGAGGCACTTCAGCTCAGTCGCTGTATTTGGCCATCCCTCAAAGGTGCCAGCAGCAGGGGCCCAGACGCCATCTTCTGCCTGGATAAACCGCAGATAAGCCCATGGACAGCCGGGCAGCGATACGGCCTGGCGAAGTTCAACTTCATTCTTGGATGAAGCTGCCAGCTGGGGATTGGCGGCCAGCACCTTGCCCGCATGCCAGGCGCCAAGAGTGTTGTCGAGCAGGAAGTCCACCATGTAGTCCTCGGTGAACAACTGCGTCACCGGGGAGAGTTCGTCGGCGCCGATCTTGACGCCGGAATCATTCACCTCCTTTTTACGCTTCGTTTGCCAGAACTGATAGGTCCAGCCCAGGCTGTCGCTGGCGATAAAGGTCTCCGTTTCCAGCCCAGCCACCAGGCCCTGCAGCTGTTGGCGGATCTCCAGCGGCAACTTTGCTGCCAGAACCGGATCATCCCCTCGGAAGATCTGCGGCAGCATCGCCTGGGCGAATTGGGCCGCCAGCCCCCAGAGATCTGTGCTTTCCTCGGCGGCCAGCTCTTCGCATTCATCAAGGCTGATCGAAACACCAGAAGAGGGTTCGATCAGCAACTGGTTTTCGGCCAGAAAGCGGGCGAAAAGCATGCGGTGCCAGTGCTCATAGGCCATCTCCCGCACCAGGCGCTCGATGCTTTGGCTGCCCTTCTGAGGATCGCGTTGATCCCCAAGCTGGCGGCCGCGGGCCCGTAGGCGGTTGCGCAGCTTGCGCTCCTCCTCACTCATGGATGTGTAGGGGTCTTTCCCCTCCACCGCAAGGCTGTTGAGGGCTTCACGGGCACCACGCTCGGCCAGGTCCCTGGCTTTCACCACGGTGGCTTCGAGGGTCTTGCGCAGATCGGAGGCGAGGGCGGGCATGGGAATCAGTTGATCTGGATCGGACCGTTTTGAAGCGACGTGAGCAGCTCCTGGCGTTTGGACGCCCACCAGGCATCAAGGGCTGTTTCGTCTTTGAGCACCCCACTGCTGAGCTTGAGCGCCTGGATGTTGGGCTCAAGGGCCTTGGCTGCCGCAGATCGTGCCTTGCCAAAGCGGGTGGGCAGGCTTTCGGCCAGCTCCGCCCTGCTGGCCAGGGAGCGCTGCTGCAGCACCTCCAGCAGCTTGCTTCGGTCTACGGGGTCAGCTGGTGGAGCCGACTCCGGCAACTGCAGCGCTTGACCGATGCGATTGCGCTCGACCTCCGGTAGGTCATGCCACTCAGCACTGGCCTGTAGTTGTTGCAGCTCGGCCGCCACCACCTGGCTCAGCTGTTGCTGGGCCTGCTCCAGCTCGGCCGTCAGTGCCTGCTCCAGTTGCTGGAGCAATGGGGCCACAAAGTCGGTGGTGGGATCCAGCAGCGAGCGCTGGCTACGGATCGCCTCCACCTGGGGCTCCAGCTCTTGACGGACAGGCAACCCCTGGGCCTGGTGCAGCAGAGCCTGCAGCCGTTCCCAGCCAGGCAGACGTTTCTCCTTAAGGGCGGCCAGGCTGCAGGCCTGATCCCACAACTCCTGCAGCTGCTCCTTGGCATCAAGGATCGCCTTGAGTTGCTCGGGGCCACTCTTTTGGCGCAGCTCCTTCAGGAGGGTGGCGCTCACGGGCTGGGGCAGCGGGGCCTCGCCACCGGATTGGAGAACCTTGTTCTCAAGAGCATCGAGGAACTCGACAGCCTTGGCTTCTTCCTGCCCTGATTGGGCCGTGACGCTGGCAATGCCAAACACGCCCCGCACCCCCATCTTTTCCTTAGCGGTGAGGCGCACCTCCTGCAGGTAGAACTTCGCCTTGCCGAGGCTCTGTTGATCAAGCTGCCCAACCGCAATCGCCTTGTTCTGGCTGTCCTTGGCGCTGAGGGTGCCATCGCGCAGCAGGGCCAGCAGCACCGCATCCATTGCATCCTGCGGCCAGCCATAGGGCGCGACGCGTAGGACGGCGCGGATCGCACTGCCCTCCTTGCCGCCGCCGATAGCACTGATGACGATGCGGGCCACCGGATGGCTGTCGTTTGAGCCCTGATGGCCTACGGCAGAAAGCGGTGAATCGCTGCCATCTTTGGCGCGCTTCACGGCGGTGCCCCAGCTGCCGTGGTCGGCCTTGGGGAACTCGGGGAACAGCCGGGCGAGTGCTGCCTCAGAAGCCGCGGACTGCAGCTTCTCGCTGAGCTTGGTGCCGTACTCCTCGATGCCACCGCCCTTGAGCACCAGGGCATTGGCGATCACATCGGCAATCAGCTCGTTGCAGTCGTCTTCTGCGCGGCTCTGGCGGCTTTGCATCGCCTGCCTTGCTTCCTTGCCTTCTGGCGTGGAGGGGGTGCCG
>CAMAPJ010000087.1 GCA_945860085.1 Synechococcus sp. UW140
CTCTCGGTTCCGTAGAGCTCCAAGAAATGGGGCAGGGACAGTCCGGACTGGAACTGGACCCGATTCATGGCCATGACAAACCTATCAATACTTGTGTACTAGCTTAGCCCGCTGGGGCTGCTTACGGAGTCTTCTGCCTAATCAAGTAGCGGAATGATCAGTAGGCTTGGTTAATGGTTAATGGTTAATGGTTAATGGTTAATGGGTACGGTTATGGCTTGGATCGATTAGTAACAAATATTGCCACTATTGCGCTGTTCGCGTAGGCGGTCATGTTGCTGGGAGATCAGCATCACGGCCATGGTCGGGTGATTGTGGAGCAGGTTGAGGAAATGCAGCCTGCCGAGTTTCACCAATTCCACCGGCGTGCGGGCCACGGCGTTGTTGCGGTAGTGACCTTCGCGCCAGGCGATGTCCTGGTAGCTGAACACCTCACCGGGGCGGTAGCAAAGCCGGTTGCCGAACTCATCGATCAGTTCGACTAGGCCCTGGCGCACGCCATAGATCGATGCAGCCCGCTGACCGCTTGAAAAAATCTGGGCTCCCGTGGGATAGGCCAGTCGCTCACAGTCCACCTGGGCGGCGATCAGATCAACCGGTGATGCAAGGCCCAACGTTGTGGACAATCACCCACCCTCTCTTGTCGATTCATTTGAACCATTATCACAGAGAAATGGCCGCAGCTGTGGCAGCTGCGATACAAAGGACGGCCTGGGCGGTGGGTTTGGTGGTCTTCGTGGCGAAATAGACGGCAAATCTTGGCGAAAAGTTGCGAAACCCTGGCCTGCCACTCAGTTGAGCAAGTCAACGAGGGCCAGCTGACGAGCTTGCAGCGGTTGGAGTGCGGGGGAGCCAGTGGGCAGCACAGGCAGGCCCGTGACCGGGGTTGTCCAGTGGTGACACCAGAGCTCCGAGGCCAGATCGGGGTGGATCGGTAGCCGGCGCAGTTGGCACCAGCCCATCTCCACCCCGGCTGGAGGGGTGCAATGGCGGCAACTGCGGCAGCTGGGGCGATAACCCATCAAGGGCTGGTCTGGGCCGCTCAAGCTAGGCACAGTGCACGTGGAAACCAGCGCCGCCCCGCCAAGCTTCGGGATCTCTTCGGGATCTCATCAGCTACTTGTGGCTCCCCCCTGGGTCCCTGCTTGCGGGGGGAGTTGGTCAGCTCTCCATAGGATCCGCTCTATCTGAGCGGCATATCGCCATGGCTGACGCCCCGCTTGCTGATGCGCCCCAGGGTGCTGCCCTGGACCCCGTGGGCCCGGGGTCCAGGGCCGTCCCAGCCTTGCGGCGCACGCCCCTGTTTGAGGCGGCTCGGGCGGCGGGTGGCCGGTTGGTGCCCTTCTCCGGCTGGGAGATGGCGGTGCAGTTCGGCGGTCTGGTGGCGGAACATCTGGCAGTGCGCAGCGGCTGCGGCCTGTTCGACATCTCCCATATGGGCGTGCTGCGCCTGCGCGGCGATGGCGCCAAGGATGCCCTCCAGGCCTTAGTGCCAACTGACCTGTTCCGCATCGGCCCCGGCGAGGCCTGCTACACGGTGTTGCTCACCGCAGACGGCGGCATCCGCGATGACCTGATCGTCTACGACCAGGGTCGGGTGGCTCAAGCGGCAAGTCCAGGCGCCGACACTGACGGCCTGCTGCTGGTGATCAATGCCGCCTGCGCTGAAGCCGACACGGCCTGGATCCGCTCGCAGCTGGAGATCAGGGGCATTGAAGTGAGCGATCACAAGGAGGGGGGCGTACTTATGGCCCTGCAGGGCCCTGAGGCGGTCCGCCGGCTGGAAGCCCTGAGTGGCGTCTCCCTGGCCGGCCTGCCCCGTTTTGGCCATCGCCAGCTGCGTCTGGCCGGCTCAGCCCTTGGGGCCGCTGCCGGGGCCGAGCTGTTTGTGGGCCGCACGGGCTACACCGGCGAGGATGGCTTCGAGCTGTTACTGGGCCGCGAGGCCGGCCTGGCCCTATGGCAGCAACTGTTGGCGGAGGGTGTGGTGCCCTGCGGTCTTGGCGCCCGCGACACCCTGCGTCTGGAGGCCGCCATGCCCCTCTATGGCAGCGAGCTCGATGTCACCACGACCCCCCTGGAAGCAGGCCTGGGCTGGCTGGTGCACCTGGAGATGCCCAAACCCTTCCTGGGCCGGGAGGTGCTCGAGCGCCAGAGCGCCGAGGGAGTCACCAGGAAGCTGGTGGGCCTGAAGCTGCAGGGCCGGGCCATCGCCCGTCACGGCTATCCGGTGCTGCGCCACGGCCAGCCCGTCGGCGTGGTCACCAGCGGTACCTGGTCGCCGACTTTGGGGGAGGCCATCGCCCTGGCCTATGTGCCCAGCGATGCCGCCAAGCTGGGCACCGAACTGGCGGTGGAAATCCGTGGCAAGGCCGCTCCGGCCTTGGTGGTCAAACGGCCCTTTTACCGTCGCTCTTGAGGCTGCACAGCCGCGGCCCCGTGCGGGACGAACCCCCCGGAGCCGGGGGCGCCGCGCGCCATGGGAAACTCGCCAATTGATTTCGAGTTCCGCCATGCGCAGCCACGGGTGCGGCGATCTGCGCAGTGATCTGGCACAGGACGTCATCGGTCTGGACGTGAGCTTGTGTGGCTGGGTCGACCGGCGCCGCGACCATGGCGGCGTGATTTTCATCGATCTGCGTGACCGCAGCGGCACGGTGCAGATCACGGTGGATCCGGATCTGGGCGCCGAAGCCTTCGCCGTGGCCGAACACCTGCGCAGTGAAACGGTGCTGCAGGTGAGCGGCCGGGTGCGGGCCCGCCCGGCCGAATCGCTCAACGAGCGCCTGGCCACCGGCCATATCGAGGTGCTGGCCAGCACCATCACCGTGCTCAACGCGGTCAAGGGCACCTTGCCGTTCCCGGTGTCGGTGCACGACGAAGAGAACACCCGTGAGGAGCTGCGCCTGCGTCACCGCTACCTGGACCTGCGCCGTGAGCGCATGAACAGCAACCTGCGCCTGCGCCACCTCACGATTAAAACGGCCCGCCGCTTCCTCGAAGATCAGGGCTTCATCGAGGTGGAAACGCCGGTGTTGACCCGCTCCACCCCCGAAGGCGCCCGCGATTACCTGGTGCCGTCACGGGTTTGTGGTGGCGAATGGTTCGCCCTGCCCCAGTCGCCCCAGCTGTTCAAGCAGCTGCTGATGGTGGGCGGCCTCGAGCGCTACTACCAGGTGGCCCGCTGCTTCCGTGACGAAGACCTGCGCGCCGATCGCCAGCCGGAGTTCACCCAGCTGGACATGGAGATGAGCTTTATGGGTCAGGAGCAGATCCTGGCGCTCAATGAAAAGCTGATCTGTGCCATTTGGAAGGCCGTCAAGGGAATCGAGCTGCCCCAGCCTTTCGCGCGGCTCACCTGGCAGGAGGCAATGGACCGCTATGGCACCGACCGTCCCGACACCCGTTACGGCATGGAACTGACCAACGTCAGCGACCTAGTGGCTGGCATGGGCTTCAAGGTGTTCTCCGGCGCCGTGGCGGCCGGCGGGTCGGTCAAGTGCATCGCCGTGCCCGGCGGCAACGAGGCCCTCAGCAACGTGCGGATCAAGCCCGGCGGCGATGTCTTCAGTGAGGCCCAAAAGGCTGGAGCCGGCGGCCTGGCCTTCATCCGCGTGCGCGAGGGCGGTGAGATCGACACAATCGGCGCCATCAAGGACAACCTCTCGGCTGAGGCCAAGGCCGAGCTGCTCGAGCGCACTGGCGCCGGGCCCGGCACCCTGCTGCTTTTCGGCGCCGGTGACACGGCCACGGTGAACAAGGCCCTCGATCGGGTGCGCCAGTTCCTGGCCAAGGAGCTGGGCCTGGTGGCGGCGGATCAGGCCAACGCCGCTTGGAACTTCCTCTGGGTGGTCGATTTTCCGATGTTTGAGTTCAACGCCGGCGAAAACCGCTTCGAAGCGTTGCACCACCCCTTCTGCGCCCCCAATAGCGCCGACCTCGGCAGTGATCCGGCCCAGTGGGCGGAAACCCTGCCCACGGCCCGGGCCCAGGCCTACGACCTGGTGCTCAATGGCCTGGAGTTGGGGGGCGGTTCCCTGCGCATCCACGATTCGGCCCTGCAGCGCCAGGTGCTGGAAACGGTTGGCCTGCCCCTGGAGGAGGCCAACCGCCAATTTGGCTTCCTGATGGAGGCCCTCGACATGGGCGCCCCGCCCCACGGCGGCCTGGCTTTCGGCCTCGATCGCATGGTGATGCTGCTGGCGGGCGAGGAGTCGATCCGCGACACGATCGCCTTCCCCAAGACCCAGCAAGCCCGCTGTCTGATGACCCAGGCGCCGGCGGATGTGAGCCCGAAGCAGCTCGAGGAGCTGCATGTGGCCAGCACCTGGACTGGCGACGATTGAGGGCCTGAGGAACGGACCTGAACCGAATCGCCGGCCCCGGTTCCGGCCCAGGCTTGCCGGCCAATCTGGTCGTTTCAAGGTTGCCGAGCCAGGGGGCTCCCCTCGGTTCAGGGCCCTGGCGGCGTCCCGGTCTGGCTGCTGCTGCCTGGGCTAGAACGCTTGGATCGCCCCTGCTGGGGCCGTCCCTTGCGATTGCTTTCCCATGACCGCCGCCCCCCTTTCCAGCAGCGCCCAGCCGATTGACATCGGCCTGCCCGAGGAGCAACGCCTGCAGATTGCCGAAGGCCTAGGGCGCCTGTTGGCGGACACCTTCGTGCTTTACGGCAAGACCCACGGCTTCCACTGGAACGTGACCGGGCCGATGTTCAACACCCTGCACCTGATGTTTGAGGGGCAGTACATCGAGCTCTGGAACGCCCTCGATGCCATTGCTGAGCGGATCCGCTCCCTCGGCTGCCCCGCCCCCTACGGCGGCGCCAGCTTTGCTGGCCTGGCCTCGATCAGGGAAAGCGAGGGCATCCCTGCTGCTACCGCCATGGTGCGCGAGTTGGTGCTCGGCCATGAGGCCGTGGCCCGCACCGCCCGGGCTGTGTTCGTGCTGGCCGATGACTGCGGCGACCAGCCCAGCGCTGACCTGCTCACCCAGCGGCTGCAGATCCACGAAAAGACCGCCTGGATGTTGCGCAGCCTCCTAGAGGGCTGAAGCCCCGTCTGGTTCGGCCCGGGATGCAGGGGCGCTGCCCTGGCGCTCGGGCCTTTGTCATGAACCGATAAATTGAGACTTCGCCCGAGGTGCCATGGCCAAATTCGTCTTCGTGACCGGTGGCGTGGTGTCCAGCATCGGCAAGGGGATCGTGGCGGCAAGCCTGGGCCGGTTGTTGAAATCCCGGGGTTACAGCGTTTCGATCCTCAAGCTCGACCCCTACCTCAACGTCGATCCGGGCACGATGAGCCCCTATCAGCACGGCGAGGTGTTCGTCACCGAGGACGGCGCTGAGACCGACCTGGACCTGGGCCACTACGAACGCTTCACCGACACGGCGATGTCACGACTGAACAGCGTGACGACCGGCTCGATCTATCAATCGGTCATCAACAAGGAACGGCGCGGCGATTACAACGGCGGCACCGTGCAGGTGATCCCCCATATCACCGGTGAGATCCGTGAACGCATCAAGCGGGTGGCCGCAAATAGCGGCGCTGATGTGGTGATCACGGAGATTGGTGGCACGGTAGGTGATATCGAATCCTTGCCATTTTTGGAGGCGATTCGCGAATTTCGCGGCGACGTCGGTCGTCAGGACCTGGCCTATGTGCATGTGACCTTGCTGCCCTTCATCGGCACTTCTGGCGAACTCAAAACTAAGCCCACCCAGCATTCCGTCAAGGAATTGCGCTCGATCGGCATCCAGCCCGATGTGTTGGTGTGCCGCAGCGATCGGCCGATCAGTGAGGACCTCAAGGCCAAGATCGGCGGCTTCTGCGGCGTGGCCACCACGGCCGTGATCCAGGCCCTCGATGCCGACAGCATTTATGCGGTGCCGATCGCGATGGAAAGCGAGGGCCTCAGCCGCCAGGTTTTGGAGGTGTTGGGCCTAGAAGATCGTGACAGCGACATGGCCCGTTGGGCCGAACTGGTGCACAAGCTGCGCAACCCCGGCCGGGCCGTCAAGGTGGCTCTGGTCGGCAAGTACGTGCAGCTCAATGATGCTTATCTGTCGGTGGTGGAGGCCCTGCGCCATGCCTGCATCGACCGGGATGCCTGCCTCGATCTCCATTGGGTCAGCGCTGAACAGATCGAAAGCCAGGGGGCGGAGGCCCTGCTCCACGGTATGGACGCGGTGGTGGTGCCGGGGGGCTTCGGCAACCGCGGCGTCGACGGCAAGGTGGCGGCGATCCGCTGGGCCCGGGAGCAGCAGGTGCCCTTCCTGGGCCTATGTCTGGGCATGCAGTGCGCCGTGATCGAGTGGGCCCGCAACCAGGCCGGGCTGGTTGGGGCCACTAGCGCTGAGCTCGATCCCCATACTCCCCATCCGGTGATCAACCTGCTGCCCGAGCAACAGGATGTGGTGGACCTGGGTGGCACCATGCGCCTGGGGGTCTATCCCTGCCGCCTGGCGGCCGGCACCCTGGGCCAGGCGCTCTACGGCGAGGAGGTGGTCTACGAACGCCACCGCCATCGCTATGAGTTCAACAACGCCTACCGCATTCCCTTTCTTGAGGCGGGCTATCAAATCAGCGGCACCTCCCCCGATGGCCGTCTGGTTGAACTGATTGAACTCAAGGGCCATCCCTTCTTCACCGCCTGCCAGTTCCACCCCGAATTCCTCTCGCGTCCCGGCCGGCCCCATCCCCTGTTCCGGGGCCTAATTGAGGCGGCCCAGCAGCGGCTGCCGGCCCGGTCCGAGGAGCAGCTGTTGGCGGCCTGAGCCGTGGCGATCGCCCCAATCAGCGGCAGCCTGCCAGTAGTGGAAACCTTCCATTCCCTGCAGGGGGAGGGCTGCCATGCCGGTCGTAGTGCCTTTTTCATCCGCCTGGCCGGCTGCTCGGTGGGCTGCCCCTGGTGTGACACCAAACACTCTTGGCCCGCCGGTAGCTATCCCCAGCGCCCGCTCAGCGAGCTGGTGGCTGAAGTGCGCTCGGCGGCGGCGGCGGGAGCCGGCTTCGTGGTGATCACGGGCGGGGAGCCGCTCGAACACGACCTCGTCCCGCTCTGCGCCGCCCTGGACGCCGCCGGTCTGCCCCTGCACTTAGAAACCAGCGGCGTGAACCACCTGAGCGGCCGCTTCGACTGGATCACCCTCTCCCCCAAGCCCCATCGGCCGCCCACCGCTGAGCTGCTCGCCCGCTGCGATGAGCTCAAGGTTGTGGTGCACAGCCCTGCCGATCTGGACTTCGCCCTGGCCATGGCCGCCGCTGCCACAGGCGCCCGGCAGCGGAAATCGCCTACCGCCGGGCTCCAAGAATCGTCCCCCGGGCCGCGGTTGTTGCTCCAACCTGGCTGCGACTGCCCCGAGGGTCAGCAGCTCGCCGTCGCCTTTGTCCAGGCCCGTTCCGACTGGCGTCTCAGCCTGCAGACCCACAAATGGCTGGGCGTGCGCTGAACGGGCTTGGGGGCAGGCCAGCCGCCGCGCCCAGGCCGGTGCAAGCGGTTGCTGGGGCCCTGGTTGCGGCGCTTTGCGGCGCCATCATGGGGCTGGCCAGCCTTGGCTCCGGCGTCCCTTCCGCTCCCGTTCCTTGAGCATCCCCACCACCATCGCCCTGCTCTCCGGCGGGCTCGATTCGGCCACGGCCGCGGCCCTGGCGATTGAGGCGGGCCATCGGGTCATCGGTCTTTCCTTCGACTACGGCCAGCGCCATCGGCGCGAGCTGGCGGCGGCCGATCGGTTGGCCCGGGAGCTGGGTCTGGCCGAACACCACACGATCGCCGTCAACCTGGCCGCCTGGGGAGGCTCCTCGCTCACCGATATCGCCATCGCCCTGCCCAGCGCCGGGGTGGAGGCCGGGGTGATTCCGTCCACCTATGTGCCGGGCCGCAACACCGTGTTCATCGCCCTGGGTCTGAGCCTGGCCGAGGCCCGCGGCGCTGAGCGGCTGGTGCTGGGGGTGAATGCGGTCGATTATTCCGGCTATCCCGATTGCCGCCCCGATTACCTGGAGGCCTTCCAGACCTTGGCCGATCTGGCCAGCAAGGCCGGCCGGGAAGGCCGGGGCGCCCAGCTCTGGGCCCCCTTGGTGGAGTGGCACAAGACCCGCATCGTGGCTGAGGCCCTACGGCTCGGGGTGCCGATCGCCCAAACCTGGAGTTGCTACAGCGGCGGCAGCGAGCCCTGCGGCCTCTGTGACAGCTGCCGAATTCGCGATGCCGCCTTGATCGAGGCAGGCCATCCGGAGCTTGCCACCCCCCTGGGTCGCCAGGGCCGGCACCAGAGCCGATGAGGCGCCTGGAGCTGCCTTGGCGGGATCCCTGGCAGCTGGCCTGGGGTCTGGCCGAAGTCTTCGGCCGGGAGGGGTTGGTGTGGCTGGATGGGGACGGCACGGACCTGGGCCGTTGGAGTGTGCTGGGGGTGGCGCCGCGGGAGCGGGTGGTGTGTCGCGACCAGGATCCCTTTGAGGCTTTAGCCGAGCTGGCAGCGGGTGGCGGCCACTGGATGGGCTGGTTGGCCTACGGGGCCGGCGCCTGGGTGGAACCTGGCGGCCCCTGGCCCCAGGCGGACATGGCTGTGCTCTGGGCGGCCCGCCATGACCCGGTGCTGGTGCTCGACCAACAGGAGCGGCGGCTCTGGTTGGAAGGCAGCGTCAGCGCCTTGTTCGACCAGCTGGCGGCCCTAATCGGGGCCCTGCCCAGCCAGGCGCCCCCGCCAGCCAGTGCTATCCCCCTGGAGGGCTGGCACTGGCATACCAGCCCCGCCCGCTTCGCCGACCAGGTCGGCCAGGTGCGTGAGTTGATCGCCAGTGGCGATCTGTTTCAGGCCAATCTCAGCGCCTGCTGTGAGCAGTGGCTGGTCGCTCCTGCCGATCCCCTGGCCCTCTATGGCCAGTTGCGCCGCCACTGCCCGGCTCCCTTCTCCGGCCTGGCGATTGCCGGCGGCGGCTCCAGCAGTGTTGACGATTTCGGCAGCCTGGAGGCCGTGCTGTCGGCCTCGCCGGAGCGGTTTCTAGAGCTAGCGGCCAGCGGAGCGGTGGAGACCCGGCCGATCAAGGGCACCCGTGCCCGCAGCAGCGATCCCCGGGCCGATGCCGATGCCGCCGCCGACCTGGTCACCAACCCCAAGGACCGGGCCGAGAACGTGATGATCGTCGATTTGATGCGCAACGACCTGGGCCGGGTCTGCCAGCCGGGCTCGATCCGGGTCGACCAGTTGGTGGGGCTGGAGAGTTACCGCCAGGTGCACCACCTCACCTCGGTGGTGCGCGGCCAGTTGCGGCCTGGCCTGGGGCTGGTGGACCTGCTGCGGGCCAGCTGGCCGGGCGGATCGATCACGGGCGCTCCCAAGGTGCGCGCCTGCCAACGGTTGAGCGAGATGGAGCCCGTGCCGCGGGGGCCCTACTGCGGCTCCCTGTTTCGGCTGGGCGCCGATGGCCGGTTTGACAGCAACCTTCTGATCCGCAGCGTCATGGTCAAGGGCCAGCGGCTGCGGGTCCATGCCGGCTGCGGCATCGTCGCCGATTCCGATCCGGTTGGGGAAGCGGAGGAACTGGGCTGGAAACTCCAGCCCCTGCTGGAGGCCTTGGCATGACCGGCGGCCAAGACCTGCCAATCGGTCCAGCCAGGGCTCGGGGGCCGGCCGCCAGGGCCGACTCCAGGGCCGACTCCAGGACGGCGTTGGCGGCGCCAGAGGCCGGCAAGCCCGATCCCCAGCCAATCGCCTGGATCGGCGACCCCAGCCAGCCGCCCCAGCGGGGCCAGTGGGGCCGGCCCGACCAGTTGAGCCTGCCCCTCGATGATCGCGGCCTGACCCTGGCCGATGGCCTATTTGAAACGGTGCTGGTGGAGCAGGGGCAACCCCGGTTGCTGGATGCCCATCTCGAGCGCTGGCATCGCTCTGCCGCCCTCCTGGGCATGGAGGTGCCCCCCAGCCGGCAACGGCTCGAGCCCCTGATCGCGGCGGCCTTAGAGCGTTGCCAGGCTGGGGGCAGGGCCTTGGACGGGGCCTTGCGCCTGAACTGGAGCCGGGGGTCTGCCCCAGCCCGGGGGATCGATCTGCCCGCCGAGGGCGAGCCACCCCTGCTGCACCGCTTCTGGTTGCAGTTCACGCCGCTGCAGCCCAGCTTCAGGCCGGTCACGACCTGGATCAGCCAGCTGGAACGGCGCTTGGGCGCCAGTGTCTTGAGCCAGTGCAAAACCTTTGCCTATGGCCAGGCGATCCAGGCCCGGCGCGAGGCCCGCAGCGCCGGGGCCGAGGAGGCCCTGCTGCTGGGCACCGGTGGCGAGCTCTGCTGTGGCGCCACGGCCAACCTCTTGCTGTTGATCGACGGCACCTGGCTGACGCCGCCCCTAGCCAGTGGCTGCCTGCCGGGGGTGATGCGGGGCCGGGCCCTGGAGCTCGGCCTGGTGCGGGAAGCAACGCTCGATCCGGGGCTCCTGCTCCAGCCCATCAACGACTCCATCAACGATCCAACCAACGATCCAACCAACGATCCAACCAAGACTTCATTCAGCGCGGCCCTGTTGCTCAATAGCCTGGGCTGTCGGCCGATTCGGGCTGTGAATGGCCAGGCCGTGGGAGCAGCCGGCCAGCCGGCTGGCGACCCTGGTTGGGCCAGCGCCCTTGCGGAATCGTTCTGGCGCAGCCTGCTGGCCTAGGCCTGGGCTCGCCTAGCCCCGGCGCCTCCCCCCGGTGCTAAGTGGGCATCACCCTTGCCGCCCGCTCGATAGGTTGGACCGTCTCTGGGAAGAACTGGGATGGGCAGCCAAGTCAGCGGGCAAGGAGGCCTCGTCCGTCTTCCCCTAGGGATGGGACGCTGCCTTGGCCTGGTTGGCCTCCTGGCCCTCACCGGCTGTGGCCTGGTCACCAGGGAGCAGCCCCAGTCCAGCGCCAAGCCCGGCGATCTGCTGGTTCAAGTGGGTGAGCAGCGGGTGGTGCTGGTGGAGCCCTTCCGCGGCGGAGAACCCAATGGCCTGTTTGATGGCGTTGTCAAGATCAGCGGCGGCGGCCAGCCGGAGCAATTGCTTGAGGTCAACGCGATTTGCAGCATTCCCGATGAGCCGAAGTGGCCCAAGTACGACAACCTTTACGGCACTTCAGTCCGTAATGCAGCTTCTGCGGAAGGGCGCAAGGGCGATACAAGCTGGCAAGTTCTCTTTTATTTCGACGGACGTAAAGAGGTGAAAATGGGCAAAAATCCAGGCGCCTGGCTT
>CAMAPJ010000088.1 GCA_945860085.1 Synechococcus sp. UW140
GTGCACTTCCCGCGGGAAGGCAGCTACATCGGCACGATGATCGACGACCTAGTTACCAAAGACCTCAACGAGCCCTACCGGGTGTTGACCAGCCGCAGCGAATACCGGCTGGTGCTGCGCGGCGATAACGCCGACCAGCGCCTCACCCCCCTGGGCCGGGAGCTGGGCCTGGTGGACGATCGCCGCTGGCAGATCTTCACCGCCAAACAGGCGGCAATCGCGGCCGAAACCCGACGGCTGGAAACGGTACGGCTCAAGGCCAGCGATCCGGCGGCGGCGGCGGTGGAGGCCGAAACCGGGGCGCCGATCAAGGGCTCAATCACCCTGGCCGACCTGCTGCGCCGCCCCGGCATCCACGCCCGGGACTTGGTGCGCCTTGGCCTGGCCGCTGCCGAGCTGCCGATCGAGGTGGGCGAAGCGGCTGAGATCACGATCAAATACAGCGGCTATCTGGCCCGCCAGCAGCAGCAGATTGACCGCCAGAAGAAGCAGGAGCACCGGCCGATTCCCGCCGATATCGATTACGCCTCCCTGGCCACCCTCTCGCGCGAAGCCCGCGAAAAACTGGCCCTGCGCCAACCGCTCACCCTCGGCCAGGCCGCCCGCCTGCCCGGCGTCAGTCCGGCGGACATCACGGCCCTGATGCTCTGGCTGGAACTTCAGCAGCAGCGTCAGCGGCCCCAGCCGGCGCCCCGAACAGGCCGGGCGCCGCCGCAATCAACCCAGCCCCTCCCTGGCCAGGCCCCAGCCCCCCCCACTCCGGCTGGCTAAGGCCGCTTCCCCCCTCAGCGCACCGCACCCCGGGGAAGCCAGGCCTCTCCATTGCCGTTAATCTGGCCCCTAACTGGGGCTGCCGTTGGCGTCGCGTCGTGCCATCAACCCTTCCCGGGCCTTCTGGGACCTGAAGGCCGAGCAGGTGATGGACCGGGTGTTCAACAACGCCGCCCAGGCCTACCGCCATCCAGTCGCCATCCCAGCCCCGTCTGAGGCCGCCGCCAGCGAGCCGATGATTGAGGTGGAGGTGCGGGAAGAACCTTCCCCAGCCCCCAGGCCATCACGACGAGGCGGACCGGCCTGGACCGTGGCTTCGTTTTGGACTGCGGGCCCAGCCCGGACGGTCGGGAGCCCCCAACCGCAGCCCTGGTCTTGGCGTTGGAGCAGATCCGGGCCCTGGGCAGCCTGGAGCCAGGCCAGCCCAGCCCAGCTCAAGCTGGTGGCCCTGGGATCGCTGGCAATGCTGGCGGGGGCGACCACCCTGGTCTGCTGGCACGGCTGGAACCAGGCCAGCCTCGATCTGCGCCAGGAACGCACCCTGTGGCTGTTGGAACGACTCAAGGGACTGGGCACGGCCGACACCCCTGGGGCCCAGACCTCCAGCGCCGCCAGCAGCCCCCCAGCCTCGACCGGGCCCACGACCTCGCCAAACCCGGCCGGCCTCAAGGACAACGCCGCCGCGGCAGCCGCCGGTGCCGTGCCGCCGCCGCCGCCAGATGAGCCCTGGATCCAACAGCTGAGCCAGCTGCCGGGAGCCTTGCTACCCGGCTCCCGCCAGCCGGAGGTGCTGCGGGTGCCCGTGAGTGGCCCGCTCAACCGTCCCGCCCCGGCGGCCAGTGGCTCGCCGGCCGCGGCCAGCCCGTCAAGCCGCCCGGCCGCAGCCGCCCAGGGGAACTCCCCCGAACTGGTGGGGGTGGTGCAGGTGGCGGGGCGACCGGGCTCGGCAATCTTCCAGTTGGGCACCAGTTCCACCAATGCCCTGGTGGGCGAGCAGATCGGCTCCAGCGGCTGGCGCCTGCTCTCCACCGCCGCCGACTCGGCCGTCATTGAGCGGGGCGGGGTGCAACGCCGGATCGCGATCAGCAACGGCTTTTGAGCCGGCCAGAGTGGCTTTTCAGCCGGCCAAAGTGGCTTTTGAACAGGCTAAAACGGCTTCTGAGCCGGCCGGCTACCTAGCCTTAAAGGCCCCATGACGGCCCCTGGGCCTGGCCGCAGCGAGGCCCATGACCCTGTCCGGAGACGTGAGTTCCAAGCTGCTTCCCTCCCCCAAGGCCCTCTGGCAGGCCCCCTTCCAGCAGGTGGTGGCGGCCGAGGCCGGCCAGCAGCTGAGCGGCCCCTGGCGCCTGCTGTTGCTAGGCGATGGCAGCCCCACCCGCCACCTGCAACTGCTCAGCGGCCTGGCGGTTGACGTCGAGCTGATCGCCATGGAGCCCGAGCCGCTGGCCGGCCCCGAGGCGCCGGCGGAGGTGGCTGAGCTGCGACCGCCCCTGCTGCGGCGCCAGGTGTGGCTGCGCTGCGGCGAGGAGTGCCTGGCCTGGGCGGAGAGCTGGTGGAACCAGGAGCAGGCCGACCGTCACCTGGGTCAGCGTCATCAACCGATCTGGCACAGCCTGACGGCCAACCGGGCCGAGCTCTACCGGGAGGTGGATGGCCTGGCCCAGGTGACCGCCCCCTGGCTAGAGGCGCGGTTCGGCCAGCCCGGCCCCTTCTGGAGCCGCCATTACCGCTTCTTCCGCGGCGGCAAAGAACTAACCGTGATCCGCGAAGTGTTTTCCCCCCAACTGGAGCGCTGGCTTGGGCCTAGCCAGGGCGCCGCCGGCTCCGGCCCCGAGGGCGCGTCAGGATCGCAACACAACGATTTACGAACTTTGTAACAGGTTGCCGACATGACCGCTTGACAGCTTGCCGCCATCTGGGGCAATGGCCAGCATGAAGCGAGATCGCCGCATTCCCCAGGAGCCCATGGAGCCCCTCGAGCCTCTTGAACCCACTCTCGCCGCCGCCTCGGCCCTTTGGCTGACCCTCACGGGTCTGGGGCGCATTTACGGCATCTCTGCTGTCCATTGCGGCCGCCTGCTCAGCGACGCCGGCCTGCGCGATGGCGACGGCCAGCCGAGCCTGAGGGCCCTGGGCGAGAACCTGGCGTACCAGCGCCACCCCCAGCAGGGCGGTCGCCATGCCCTCTGGCACCGCCAGGGCTGCTCCGCCATTCTCGAAACCGGCGGGCTGGTGCCGATGCAGCAAACCACCCTGGTGGAGCAATGGGTGTCCCTGCTCTCGGCCCTCGATGCCGGATCCCCCTCGATCAGCACCTCCGCCGAACAGATGGCGGAAGACATGCCCAAGGACCTGGTGGAACCGGTCAACCGCCAACTGCGGGCGATCGGCTGCGGCTTCCAGGTGAGCCGCCCCCGTTCCGGCAGCAGCCCCAATCCCGGCTCAAGCACAAGCGCCAAGCCCAGCAGCCCCAGAACCGGTTCGCGCCGCAACAACCACAGCAATGGCGCGGTGCCCCTGGCCAGCTGAGCCTCAGGTCCAGGTACGGCGGCACGCTGAACAGGAGTCCAAGGACCTGGGGGCCTCTGGCCTAGGAGCCCCTGAATCTGGGGCGCCCCTAAAGCTGGGCAGCGGCTTAGGCGGCCTAGCGCCTGCGGGTGGAGCGGGGAACAGGGCGACCGGGCCCGACCGCGGGCGGCGAGGCTAGGGGTGGCCCCTCCGGGGGCGCTGCAATGGGGCGTTGCAGCCAGGGCTGGTCCGCCTGGGCAACGGGATCGGACGCCTGTTCGGGCCCCGAACCATTGGGCCGCAGGGAGGCTTGCAAGGGCAACGGGGCTTGCGGGTCGGTGCCGGCTGGCCGCTGCCAGCGGGCCACCGTGAAGCTGGCGTCATCGGGCCAGTCCTGGGACCAGTCCTGCGCAGGCTCGGACTGCACGGGCCCAGGCGAGCGCGGCGGCAACAGGGGCGTCGCCCGCCGGGAGAGGGCCTCCAAGGGACGGCGTCGCTGCGGTTGGGGAGCCTGGCGGGCGGAGGTCCGGCTGGAGGGGGGGGGCCAGGGATCCCCGCCGGAACTGGGGTCGATGGCGGCCTCGCCTGATCCGCTCGCCCACAGGTTGTCCTGGAATTCAGCAGGCACAGCGCCGGCCTGGGGCCAGCCGGGCGCCTGACCCGGCTGGCCCCAGGCCGGCTCGACTGGGCGGCCGCGGCTTCCTAGGGCCGGTCCTTCCCAGGGCTCTCGCCAGCCGTCCTCGTCTTCGAGCAACCAATCGAGCTTGTCTTCCACCCAGCGGCCCAGGCCGCCCGGGCGCGGCAGCCCGCTGGCTCGGCCCCCCGGTTCCGGGCGACCGCTGGCCCTAGAGCCAGGCCTTGCTCCCGCCACGCCATCAACGAGCTGGCGACCTGTCGTTAGCCACTGATCAAATCGCTGATCGAACCGCTTCTCCGACCGGGGCTCCCGGGACTCCGGCCGCTGACCGGCTCCTAGGTCGCGCAGGCCCTCGAACGGACCTGCAGCGCGGCGGCGGAAGGAGCGGTCGGAATCCGGCATGGCCCCAGGCTAAAGCGGCTTGGCGACTGGAGCGGCGCCGACAGCGGCGCGGCCCAGCCGCAGGGCCCGCGCCCGCAGCAAGTGTTCGCGCCCCAGGCCCACCAAGGTGATGCCGAGGCCGCTGAACTCAAGCACCCAAAGGAAGGTGCCCATGGCGAGGCGGCAGCTGGGGGCAGCCGGACCCTAGGCGGCAGCGGCGCGGAAGATCAATTGGCAGCTGGCATGCCAATGGCCGCCATGGAGGCGGTCGCAGCAGGGGCGGCAGGCCACCCCCTTAACCCGGCGGCGATAGGGGGACGACAGGCCGCAGCTGGGGCACTGGGCGAGCCAACGGGCCTGGGCCGCTGGCACCGGGAAGCGATGGCGCACGCTCAGCTGGAACTCCTCTTGGGCCCGGTTGATCTGGTCCATGCGGGCCCGGAACTGGACGCCGTGGACTTCCCGCACCTGGAGCACCCGATCAATCCAGGCATGCACCATCTCGTGGCAGAGGGTGCTGAGGGTGGCCTCCCGGGGCAGGGGGTCGAGCAGGGGGCGCGACAGCACGATTTCGCAAATGTCACGACCATCGGTGTGGCGGCCACTGCGATACAAACCGGCTGTGCGCACCATGCGGCCGTCACTCCAGCGCACCGCCACCAGGCTGGTGCCACCCGGAGCGAGGCTGCCCTCGAAATGCTCCCGGTTGAGGCGGTGAAACAGGGGCAGCAGGGGCTCCAGGGGCACGGGGTGGCGCGGCTCAGCCTTTCAGCCGCAGTCTGGCGGGGTTGTCGGTCAGACTCGGGGGCCGCAATGGACGGATCGACGCGATGGACTGGGGCCTGGCGCAGGGAATTGGCACCAAGGTGCTGCTGGCAGGAGCCGGCGGCCTCTTGCTCTTTTGGACCATCAGCGCCGTGCGGCTGGTGCTCAGCGCCAGGGGCATCAACCCGCTGATCAAGCAGTTCTTCACCCAGGTGGCCTCGGGCCGGGTCGATGCGGCCTACCTGCTCACCACCAAGAACTACCGCTCCCACGTCAACCGCCAGCAGTTCCTGCGCTTTCTGGCCAGCCTGCAGCTCAACAAGTACAACAACCTCAAATCGGGCCGGCCCCGGCTCCAGGAGGGCCAGGTGATCCTCACCGTCAAGCTCAAGGCCGAGAACAAGGACGAACTGCCCCTTGATTTCACCTTCACCAAGGTGGATGACGCCTGGCGGGTCGAACGGATCAGCAAAGTGGGCGCCGCCTGAGACCATGGTTGCGGCGAGCCCGGCCACACCCGCCCAGCAGCCCCGGGCCCTGGAACTGAGGCGCCTGCTCAGCCGGGCCGCCCACGCCTACTACGTGCTCGACGCGCCCGAGCTAAACGATGCGGTCTACGACCAGCTCTACCGGGAGCTGCTTGACCTGGAGGCGGCCGATCCGAGCCTGGTCACCCCCGACAGTCCCACCCAGCGGGTGGGCGGTACACCAGCTGAGGGCTTTGAGAGCGTTGAACACCGCATTGGCCTGCTCAGTCTTGATAACGCCTTCAGTTTCGAGGAGCTGGAGGCCTGGTATGGCCGCCTGCTGAAGGTGCTCGACCGCCAGGGCGAGCCCGGCGGACCCCTACCGGCCCTGGAGATGGTGGGGGAGCTCAAGATCGACGGCAACGCCCTCGCCCTCAGCTACGACAACGGCCTGCTGGTGCGGGCCGCCACCCGGGGCGACGGCGAACGGGGCGAGGAGATCACGACCAACGTGCGCACAATTGCCAGCGTGCCGCTGCGGCTGCAGCTGGCCAATCCCCCGGCCTGGGTGGAGGTGCGCGGCGAAGCCCTGATCCCCGATGCCACCTTTGCCGCCATTAACCAGGAGCGCCTGGCCAAGGGCGAAGCCGCCTTTGCCAACCCCCGCAACGCCTGCGCCGGCACCCTGCGCCAGCTCGATCCGCGGGTGGTGGCCGCCCGGCGGCTTGATTTTTTCGCCTACACCCTGCATCTGCCCGCCGACTGGCAGCCCGAGACCGCTGGAGCCGACCCAGGGCGCCCCCAAAGCCAGTGGCAGGCCTTGCAATGGCTGCAGACTGCCGGCTTCCGGGTGAACCCCAACGCCGAGCGCCTGGCCGACCTCGCCGCGGTGGAGGCCTTCTTCCGCCGCTGGGACAGCGCCCGCAAGGCCCTGGCCTATGCCACCGATGGGGTGGTGGTGAAGCTCAATGACCTGCGCCTGCAGGACAGCGCCGGCTTCACCCAGAAGGCGCCCCGCTGGGCGATCGCCCTGAAATACGCCGCCGAGGAGGCCCCCAGCAAGCTGCTGCGGCTCAGCTGCCAGGTAGGGCGTACCGGCGTGGTGACGCCGGTGGCCGAATTTGAGGCCGTGCCCCTGGCCGGCACCAGTGTCAGCCGCGCCACCCTGCACAACGCCGATCGCCTCGAGGAGCTCGATCTCTGCGCCGGCGACACGATCGTGGTGCGCAAGGCCGGCGAGATCATCCCGGAAGTGGTGAGGGTGCTGCGCGAACTGCGCCCAGCCGGCGCCCAGCGGCTGGAACTGCCGAGCCACTGCCCGGAATGCGGCTCAGTGCTGGTGCGGGAGCAGGGGGAGGCGGCGACCCGCTGCGTCAACAGCAGCTGTCCGGCGATCCTGCGCGGCGCCCTGCGCCATTGGGTTAGCAAGGGGGCCCTGGATGTGGACGGTCTGGGCAGCAAGTTGATCGAGCAGTTGGTGGATCGGGGCCTAGTCGGCTCAATCGCCGACCTCTATGGCCTGGACGCGGCCCTGCTGGCCAGCCTGCAGCGCCTAGGCCAGAAATCAGCCGAGAACCTGGTAATCGCCCTTGCCGCCTCCAAGGCCCAACCCTGGCATCGCCTGCTCTATGGCCTCGGCATCCACCACGTGGGCGAGGTCAACGCCAAGGCCCTAGCCAAGGGGTTCCCCAGCGCTGCGGAGCTGGCCGAAGCGGCCCTAGAGGCGCCCGAACGGATCACCGCCGTCTACGGCGTCGGCGGCGAGATCGCCCAGTCCCTGGCGCAATGGTTTGCCACAGCCGCCAACCAGCAACTGCTAGGCCAGCTAGAGCGGCGGGGCCTCACCCTGGCGGCGGGCCAGGCGGAACGGGAGGCGGGCCAGCAGGGGCACGCGCGCCACCTGGCCGGCAACACCTTTGTGCTGACCGGCACCCTGCCCAGCCTCAGCCGCAGCGCCGCCCAGGCCCTGATCGAAGCAGCCGGTGGCAAGGTGAGTGCCTCTGTGAGCAAAAAAACCAGCTACGTGGTGGCGGGCGAGGAGGCCGGCAGCAAGCTGACCAAGGCCCAGACCCTGGGCGTAACCGTGCTCGATGAGGCGGGCCTACTGGCCTTGCTGCAGGAGGTCCAAGTGCCCATTCCCATCGCCCAAGCCCCCTGATCCCGCAAGCAAGCTCCAACCCCTTGCCCCGGCACCCCCGCCTAGCGGGCCTCCAGCCAGCCCACCCCCCATTGAGGACCCACCTGAGGAGCCACCATGAGCGAGCCGGTTATTTACCGTTGGATCAAGACCGACTGCGGCCGCGCCAAATACCTCGAGCTGGCAGCGCGGTCGGGCCTGGTCGCCAAAGTGCGCGTTGCCTGGTTCGTGTTGATTGCCGCCCTGCGCGACTGGCGCTTGCCCAGGCCCTGAAAGGCCACAGCCACCGCCCTTGGCGCCCGGCCGCCAAGGGCTTCGGCTCAATCCGGTTCCACCGCCTTGAGGGCTCGCTGGGCCGCCCGACCCACCAGCCACACTGATGCCACCGTCGCCACCAGCCCAATGATGCGCAGGGCCCAGGTACCGAGATCGGCCTCACCGGAGAGCACCTCGCCAAAGCGGGCCACATCACCGGCCAGGGCGCCCAGGCTGCAAAACAACACAGTCCCCGGCAGGATCGCGATCAGACCGATCACGTAATCGCGCAGGCTCACCTCACTGAGGCCATAGGCCAGGTTGAGCAAGCTGAAGGGGAAAGCCGGTGATAAACGGGTCAACAACACCAACTTGAGCCCTTCCCGGCTGACCGCCTGCTCAATCGCCAGCAACTGGGGCACGGAGGCCAGGCGCCGCCGGGCCCAATCCCGCAGCCAGTGACGCCCCAGCAGAAAGGCCGCAATCGCCCCGAGGCTGGCCCCCACAAACACCAGGGCGCTGCCCAGCAGGGTGCCGTAGAGGGCACCCGCCAGCATCGAAGCCCACACACCCGGCAGCAGCAGGGTCACCCACAGGGCGTAAAGGGGAACGAAAGCGGCCGCCCCAAGCGGCGACTGCAAGACCGGTAGGAGCTGGTCCAGCCAACTGTGGCTAAGATGAGGCAACAAAATAAATAAGGTTGCATGTACAGACTCGCAATGTAGTCTCCCAATCCCCAAACAAGAATGCTGATCCGAGCAGACTGCGCCCGAGCCACGCAATCAACTGATCCAACGGGCCCTCAACGATGGGCCCCACGAAAGTCCAGTAATAGGCATCACAATAACAACCGGACTCGCTGATACGGTCATCCGCACTCAATGGCTCAGCGCCTCGATCCGTCAGCCCCTAAGGATTGTGTATCGGTCAACACCCAAGCCGCCAACAAGTCAAGGCTAAGATTAATTCATTAATCTGAGCCAGCCCCAATCGCGAGCATATCCAAACAAGCCAATCCGACCAATGCCATGGCTTTCCTTAATAATCAATCTCCCAGTTATTCATGGACCCGGGTCAAGCGCAGCACATTCAGCTCAAAAGCTATCCCCATAGCTATCTTGACCTCCCTCGAGGGAGCCAGCTGCTAACGCCAACGGATGCGCCGGCCAAGGCCATTCCCCGGGAAATCAGCCTTGTCGAACTTCGCTCACAGCTGCTGCCATTACTACAACCAGCAGGCGGAGCATCACAACAGGACATCAAGGTACTGCTACTTCTACCCGACAAAACGCGTAAGCAGACTGCCGCACGATTACTTGTAGATGTGATGATTGGACTCTGCCAATCGGTACAACACCTCTCCTTTGACATCATCTTCGGACTGGGAACCCATCCGCTGATGTCAGATCAAGATATCGAGGCGATGCTGGGATCACACAGGCTGCAAAGCCTTGCTGCCCTAGGCACAAGCCTGCAACAGCAAACAACTCTCAAACCGCTGGCCCAGCGCCATATCAATATCCCGCCTCCGCCGCAAATGGTGGCCAACTCGACAGCAGACTCAACCGATCCTTGCCCAACTGACCCTCAAAAGCCAGGCGAATTAATCGCTCCAGAATGTACCAGAATCGGGCTACCAGCGGCCCTATGGAATTACGATCAAATCATTACTGGAGGCGATACTGATTTACACCCCTATGAAGGCCGCGCCGGCAGCGGCGGGATCAATAAAATGCTAGCGGTTGGGATTGGCTGCCTCAATATTATTCGCATCACCCATACCATGGAAGTCCTGTCCCACTGCCTAACTAGGCCCGGCGAACCCAATAATCAGTTTGTACAGTTAATCGATTATTTCACCAAGGAAATAATCGCGAATCTACGGAAAGGTTCAGGCCGCCTTAAGGCCAATCCCATTGGCGTTTCAGTTCTCGCCAAGATCTCTGACCAGCCGGATTGCATTTGGATCGGTGATCAAGACAGAAACAGGAGCGTCCTTACCAAGCAGCTGGAAACCGAGCGCACAGTCGCGCTAGATCAGCCCGTGAGCTTTGTGATTGTAGACACCGAACAAAGAAAGGCCACCGATATTCTTGCTGGAGCCAGAAGTCTCCATTTTCTCTGCAGCTTTGACGATCCATCTAATCAATTACTCAAATCCCACCCAGCCATTCGAAGCGCCTTAATGTTCAACGCCTGCCATGAAATGAAAAATTCCAATGGTATCGGCAATGCAGGAACCCTGCTGCATCTCAATGCCCTGCGCAGCTTTGTCCATGAATCTATCGCTGAAAGCTGCGAGCAGCCACAGATCAACGGCAACAAGAATCTAGTCAATGCCAAGCGCAGGGAAATCAAGCAAGCTATTCTTGACCGCTGGGAAGAATACTTACGACTAGTCAGCAACGAGGACAACTTCTTCTCAAGAATTGAAACCCTGCTAATAAATATAATTGCAGCAAATCGCCAAGCCGAGACCACCGTCCCACTCCTGCAAGAGCTCGCTCGCAGCTTGGATGAGTCCTTCGTCCATAGCTTTGGCAACCATCGTCATGTGATCACGGGAACCCGTTATCACTTCGCCAACGGTGGAGCCCATGACGCCCTGGCTTTTTTACAACAATCAACCAATGAGCTCGGCTTCAAGGGCCTTGGAGAAGGGGGACAAAGGGCCTTGCGCCTCTTGCTCATTCTACGTAAATTCGAAAATCTTTTTATTGCAACAGACAATCAACACGTGCTCGACTTTATCGAAGAAGTCGGCCTATGCCATAACAATGCCGATTTTAATCCAGCAGGAGCAGGATTAGCCAACCAAGCAGCGTTCAACGTTCTGGGTCTCGCTGGCATTTCCCTGATTAAGAACTCACCCCAGCAAGCCCTGGGAATCGCACTTCAGCGACACGCGAATGATGAAAGCCAATTCAAGGCCGCCGAACTAGCGTTTATCCAGCAACCAGTGATCATTAAACGTATCCCAGCACCCGCCCTCAAAGCAACACTTGATTAGGCAGAAGACTCCGTAAGCAGCCCCAGCGGGCTAAGCTAGTACACAAGTATTGATAGGTTTGTCATGGCCATGAATCGGGTCCAGTTCCAGTCCGGACTGTCCCTGCCCCATTTCTTGGAGCTCTACGGAACCGAGAGAA
>CAMAPJ010000089.1 GCA_945860085.1 Synechococcus sp. UW140
ATGGTTCGTCTGGTTGAGGTGGTTCTCAAACCAGGGAAACGGGCCTGCCCACCCCTTTCAAGCGCTGGAGCTTGGAGTGGTGATCAGCTCAGCCCCGGCTACGCCGGGGCTGAGGCCAGGGGATTTACACCACTGCAGGGGACGCGAACAAGGCCAGCTCAAGCTGCATGAGCGCCTCTTTGAGTGAGCTTGCCGCCTATTGAGGTCGTCATGCAGCCAAATACATGTTCCATGCAAGCCCTAATGGCCGACTTGATGCGATTGCGTTCTTTGGCTGCGTCACTAAGCGGGTGGTTTCGTGCGTCCTTTTCATGGATGTAACTTTCAAAGCCACCATGCCTTAGCAGATCTTCAAAACACTCTCCTGAGTAAGCGGAATCTGCCCAGACAAAGTCATCTAGATTCTCCGGATCTAGCAACATTGGAAGCATCTGACTGTCATGAATATTGGCAGGTGTCACGGCGTAGCGCCTGATAAATGCGTGTGCCACATCGATGCAGATGCTGTTCTTGTAACCGCAGTGGTTAACTCCGTTCTTTTAAACCCAGCGAGCATCTAAGTCCCTCTGCTGCAAACGAACTGGATTTTCATCTCAACCATCTGGCAGGCGATTAGTCTTGACATCACTGTTCTCTTCTCGGCTATTACGTTGTTTAGGAACCGGGACGAGAGTCGCATCGATGATCTGACCACCACGGGCTTCTAAGCCCTGGTCTCGAAGGAATCCCTCAAACCTCTCAAAGAGCTCATCGATTACATCTGCCTTGCGTAGACTTTCCCTAAAGCAGGCGACTGTGGTTGCGTCAGGAATGTCATTCGTCACACCAAGGCCGACAAATTCCTCAAAGGAGCGCCTATCATTTACTTGGAATTCGATCTCTTCATCGCTCAAGTTGAAAAGCTGCTGGAGTACCAGCATCTTGAAAAGAACTAGCGGATCAATCCTCTTGCGACCAGCGTTGCTCTTGCGCTCCTGCATGTAGCCCATGTCAAGCAGCGGGCGGAATGATTCCCATGGAATAGATTCCGACAATCGTTTTAGAATTGGCTTCTTCTCGCGGAGCTTGGCAACCCTCTGCTGTTCGTCCCAGAATCCTCGTTGTCCCATCGCCGAACCGGAATCCAATGGTCTGATTCTAATCTAAATCCTAGGTAAATCAAGCATTTTAGTGATTATTCGAAGTGCCCTTCAATAATCCGTTCAGGACACCTAACAACATCGGGATCAACCCCTTACCAATCGCAACCCCTGCAATCAATACCGATCCACTCACGGGCTTGGATCTACTTAAAGGTGTGGGTACCCAGCTCTACCCGGCAACGGGCTCCATTGCTAGCTCAAGCCTGCCCTTTAGCAACTCCGGTCCAGCCAGTTACAACCCCGACGCGGATGCCCAATTCATCCCGACCCATACCGAAAGCGTGGCCTGCAGTACAATTGTATGCATTGCGGCAAATCAGATGTCTGCCCCCCTGCTGCCCAGTTTCACCTACTTTGAACTAGGCGCTCCCAACAGCAGCGAAGCAGCAAGCTGGAGCTTGATTGAGCCGATGATCAACGTGGGAATACTGGGGTGAGGCCTGACTTTTCGCCTGCTCTCGCTAACTGCGGATTCCAGGTCATAAGCAGAGGTTAGCGCTATGGCGGGGCTGCCAACGATGGCAGCCCCCAATTCTTTAGAAGTCTTGCCAGGGTGACATCGGTTTTGCGGCTGCTAAAGGCAGGCAGGCCTGCTTGAGTCCCAAGAAGCCGCCCTCAGATTAGGGGAGGCAAGCTGCGTTGCCGCGTTGAATACATCAGGGCATGCAGTTCGGGATCTTGCATATAGCCAAGAATCCTGGCCGGATAATCGAGCTTACCGTTGTGAAGATAGGCAATTGTGGCGGCAATTTTGGCATCGCGGCGGTTGCTGCTGACTGCCAAGGGATGGCCTTTGCCAGCACCCAGCAACTTCTGCAGCCGAGCCAGTTGACCCGCCAAGACCTTCACATTTTCGCTGGGATTGAGTAATTGATCCAAAGCCGCCGACTTCTCGGCTGCACTGGCATCGGCTTTCAGCTTGCCCTGTTTTTCCAATTCGCTGATGCTGAGCTGGGCCAAACCATGATCACGAAACAAGCCCGATTCGGCCAGAACTCGCATATCTTCACCAGGCTTGGCATGCTGCATCTCATCGAAGAGAATGGCCGCCATCAACATCACATTGACCTGCTGTTTCTGGCTCTGCTCGATCACGATCGGGCGAATCTCTTCGAGACGGGCCAGGGTATGGGTCCGTAGGGGAGCTAGGTGATCAAGACCCTTGGTGAACAGCTGGCCCAAGCGCGGCTGGGCACCATGGACGCCGAAACGTCGTTGTAACTCTCGGATTTCCTCGGCACTGAAATAGGCGGGACTGAGTTCAGCGGCCTCGGCCACCAGCCGATCGACCGGACCGACACCTGCGGTCCCGCCGGGGTCGGCCATGGCACCGGCAAAGGGCAGGCCAGTGGCGACAGTTCCGCCCCCAGTCACCACAAACAGGCGCGACTGGGACGGCAGTCCCTGCACTAGGAGCGTGACCGCCGCCACGGCCAGCAGCCGCCAAGACAGCACTCCGCCCAGGCCTGGCTTGGCCACGGCCCTGGACATCAGCCCCTTAACCAAAGCCATGGCTCCGGTCAGTGAGATTGCTGAAAACTGCCATCAAAAGCAAGGGAGACGCCGAGTCAAATCCGAACAAACTCTTTAGAACGAATATAGCATTGATTTTTGTTGAATTCCTTCCCAGGCCGGGCCGCCGCCACCTAGTACCCCTTGACGCCCCAGCCAGCAGCAGGACCTTGGCGGACGAGTCTGCGCCGTCGACTCGGCGCTCAGCAACAGCCAGCCCAGCCCCGTCGGCCGGTGTGCCGCCAGGATTGGCAGCGACTTCGGCTTGAGCCATGGATCCCAACGGGCCCCCTGCTGGCGCTACTCCGCCTCCCCTGCCGTTGGACTGCTTGCCACCCTTGCCTGAGCTCCACATGGCCGTGGTCGGCCATGTGGAGTGGGTGAGTTTTGTGGGCGTGGACCACCTGCCCCTGGCCGGCGAGATCCAGAGGGCCAGCCATAGCCTGGAGCTGGCCGCCGGTGGCGGGGCCGTGATCGCCGTGCAGCTGGCCAAGCTCACCGGCCGGCGGATTCCCTTCTTCACGGCCCTGGGCCGGGACCGGGTCGGGGAGCTGGCGGCCGAGCAGCTCCAGGCCCTAGGCCTAGATCTGCAGGTGGCCTGGCGCGAGGTCCCCAGTCGCCGGGCCGTGACCTTCATCGACAGCAGCGGCGAACGCACGATCACGGTGATCGGCGAACGGTTGTGCCCAACAGCCAGCGATCCCCTGGTCTGGGCCAACCTCTCGCGCTGCGATGGCGTATTTGTGACCGCCTGCGATGGCGCGGCCCTGGACTGGGCCCGCCGCGCCCGCCTGCTGGCGGCCACGCCCCGGCTCGGCCTGGAGCTGATTCAAGAAACGGGCCTCCAGCTCGATGCCCTGATCGGCAGCGCCACTGACCCCGGCGAGATCTATCGCCAGGGCGATCTCGATCCGGCGCCGAAGCTCTATGTGGGGACCGAGGCGGAACGGGGGGGATTCAGCTGGCCCGGCGGCCGATTTGCCGCCCTGCAGCGGCTCGGCTCCCTAGGGGATTGTTATGGAGCCGGCGACAGCTTCGCGGCCGGCGTGACGGCCGGCCTGGCCGCGGGCTGGAGCCTCCAGCAGGCCCTCAGCCTCGGTTGCCACTGCGGCGTCGCTTGCATTGGCGGCCGCGGCCCCTACGAAAGCCAGCTGCAATTGACTGGGCGCTGAGGGGGACTCGCTCGTGACCGGATCCTGGGCGACGGCCACCCGGCCACGCGGGGAGCTTCAGGCCCTGGACCTAGGCCCGGGCCCTGGCCCTGGCCTGAGGGGCTTGGAGCCAGGTTTGGCCTGGAGGGGGCCGGCCTCGAGCCTGGGGGCAGCAGCGCCAGCGAACAGCCAGATCCCAAGGGCCAGCAGCAACCAGCCGAGCCAATGGAGCTCAAGCAGTCCCTGGGCGAACTGCAACAGCGGCGCCAAAAGCCAATGGTTGAAGCCCATCAACAGCAGCAGCAACCAGGCCATCGATCCCCCAGAACAGCGATTCAGGCCTCTAGATACCAGGAGCTAGCCCCCAGACAGCAGGTCCACGGGCATCAGAGCACCGCTGCGAAGAATCTGCCAACGGCCGGCGCCACCAGCAACGGAAGTCGCGTCTGCGGCGGCTGGCCTTGCGCCCAGCTCTGCGGCTGCCCTTTGAGCGGCGCCCCCACCTTCGCTCTCTGTTCGGGCTTGCTCCTCTGCCCAGGTCCAGGCCAAAACCGTGCTCGGTTGGCCGCTGCCGCCGGGCCAGGGCAACGGCCCCAGCAGGGGAATCGCCGCGAACAGGGCGGCCGCCGCCTCGGCCGTGCGGCAGGGGGGCTCATGGGAGCGGTTGGCGCTGGTGGTGGCCAAGGGCCCACTGCGGCGCAATAACGCCAGGGCCTCAGGGCAAGCGGGAATGCGCAGGCCCAAACTGGCGCCCTCGCCATCCACCTCGCCGTGCAACGCCTGGGCCAGGGCGCCCCGAGCCGGCAAGACCAGGGTCACGGCCCCCGGCCAACAACGTTCGGCCATGGCGCGCCACTGGGGCGCGATTGGCTGCCCTAGGGCGGCGAACAGGGCCTCGGCATCGGCCCCCATCAGGATCATCGGCTTACGGGCCGGACGCTGCTTCAGCTGCCAGAGCTGGGCCGCCGCCCCAGGGCAGGCCGCCAGGGCCGGCACTGTGTCGGTCGGGAACAGGGCCGCCGAACCGGCCACAAGCCGATCGGCCAGCTCATCTGCCGCCAAGACTTGCAAGGGGAAAGGCGCCTCAACCATGGGACCCTCCTGCAACCGACTCCGCAGCCGGCTGGTCGCCTGGGACCGGAAGGGGCCGCTCCCCGGCCAAGGTGGGGCGGCGGGCACTCACAAAGCGCCAGTGGTCCTCCAGATCCCGATGGGGCTGGATCGCTTCAAGTCCCTGCTCGGCCAGCAGGGCCTGCACGGCCTGGGATTGGTCGTAGTGGTGCTCTAGCAGCAGCCAGCCGCCGGGAGCCAGGGCCTGGGGAGCGCCGGCGGCAATGGCGCGCAGGGCCTCGAGGCCATCAACGCCGCCATCGAGGGCTAGGGGCGGCTCATGGTCCCGCACACCCGGGGCCAGCTGCCGCCAGATCGACGTGGGGATGTAGGGGGGGTTGCTCACCACCAGGTCCAGGAGCCCCCATTCCGGCTTCAGGGGCTGCCACCAGGAGCCACGGCGCAGGGAGACCCGAGCGGCGCCGTGGCTCTGCAAGTTGGCGCCTGCCTGGACCAAGGCCGCCTCACTGCAATCGACCGCCAGCCCCAAGCTGGTGGGCAGCAGCTGGGCCAGGGCCACGGCCAGGCAGCCGGAGCCCGTACCGAGATCCGCCCAGCGCAAGGCAGCAAGGCCGGGGCGATCCGCCAGACCCAGGGCCTGCACCAACTCAATCAGCAATTCGGTTTCCTGGCGAGGGATCAACACCCCCGGCCCCACCGCCAGCGCAAAGTCGCGCCAGGGCGTGATCCCCACCAGGTATTGCAGGGGTGTGGCCGCGGTGAGGTGCTGGCCCCAGAGGGCCTCGATCTCCGCCAGGCCGCAGCCCAGGGCCACCCCTTGGCCGGGATCCAGGCGCAGGCGCTGCAACTGACTCCAGCCCAGCCCGCCGGCGAACTCCAGCAGCCAATCGAAATCGGCCTTACTGCCACCCCGCTGCAACTGACCCTGGCGCCAGGCGAGCAGCTCATCAGCGCGCATCACTGCCATATCCGGCTCTAATCGCCACTCATCTCCCAATTTGAACGCCTAAGGGCATCCAACTCGGCATTCACCTCAACATCCAAATCCCGAAACCAACAGGGCAACCAACGCAACGTCCATCGCGAACCGACCACGTCAGCCGAATGAGCGTCCGGGCCGGAAGCCAATGCAGCATTCCAACCGGAAGCCAACCGAGCAACCAGCCCAGCTGCCAAGCAGCCATCACAACGGCTCAGGTCCGAGCTGCGCTTCAAGACTGGGCCTGGGCGGCCTCAGCAAGCACGCCTCAGCAGCGGCATCAGCGCAACCGTGCCTCAGCAGGGTCTCCACCACAGGCCTGGTTCAGCCCGCAAGCGGCCGAGCAATTCCAGCTCCAGCAGGCCCCTGGAGACCCCGGCGGCGCCCAGCTCCAGGCGTTCGCAAATCTGCTCTAGGGAGGCCCCGGCACCCACCGCCGCCAACAGATCCCCCTGGGCTCCAGCCAGGGCAGGGCTCCCTGGGCCAGAGCTTGCTGCCCCAGGGCCTGGGGCCTGGGCGCGGGGGCCGGGCCCAGGGACAGCCACCAGGCGACCGGGGCCGGGGGCGCTCCCGGAGCGTTGGTGGCCAGTTCCAGGGCCAAAGCAGGCGCCGCCAGAGCGAGCCGCCAGGGGGCCTGGCCCCAGCTGGCGCACCAGATCCCCGGGATCGATAAGCACGCTGGCCCCACAGGCGAGCAGGCGATTGCTACCGGCGGCGGAGAGCTTGCCCGCATCGGCCGGCACCGCCCACAGGGGTAGGCCCTGGTCCCAGGCCAGCGAGGCGGAATGCAAAGCGCCGCTCTGCTCTGGACATTCGACCACCACCACGGCCTGGGCCAGAGCGACCTGGAGCCGGTTGCGACAGGCGAAATGGCCCGGGCGCACCAGCGTGCCGGGGGGTTGCTCGGTGACCAGCAGACCCGCTGCCGCCACCTCGGCCTGGAGGCTGTGGTGATGGCGGGGATAGACCCGCTCGAGGGACGTGCCAAGCACCGCTACCGGCGCACCGCCCTCGGCCAGGCAGCCCTGGTGGACGGCCCCATCAATGCCCTCTGCCAGGCCACTCACCACCGGCCAGCCCGCCCGGGCCAGGGCGGCGCCCAGGGCCCGGGCCATGGCCAGGCCGTGGCGGGAAGGGCGCCGGGTGCCGACCACGGCTATGGCTCGGCACTGGCGCAGGGGAGCCCAAAGCTGGCCCTGGCCCTGCCAATGGAGCTGCAGGGGCGGCCGGGCCAGACGGGTGAGGGCACCGGGCCAGGCCGGATCGCCAGGCAGCAGGCGCCGATGCTCGCCCCGGACCGCCAGGCGCTCGCCTGGGTCGCCCTCACCGAGGGGATCAGCCCCCCAACGCTGGCGGTAGGCCCCCACCTGCTCCAGCAGGCGGCCGCGGAAGCCAGCCTCCTGGGCCAGGGCATCGTCAGGGGCCTGCCAGGCCAGATCAAGGCCGCCAAAGGCCGCCTGCAAGCGGGCCAGCCGCTGCCAGCCGATGCCCGGGCAGCCAATCCAGAGCAGCCACCAGAAGCGCTGGGCCTGGTCCCAGGGGCCTGGGGGCGGGAACAGGCCGGGGCTGGGCACCAGCGGCAGGATCCCCGGGACCTGGGGCCGTGCTCCGGCCAGGGAGGCCCCCGGCGCCGACCGCATGGATGCGGCAGGCCGAAGTGGTGAAGGCAGAAGTGGTGAAGGCAGTGGCGCCTGGGCCAGTGGCGCCGGGGGCTGCGGCGTTAAAGGCAGTTGGGTCAGGGGCCCTGGCGGAGACAGTCCCGGCGGGGTCGAATCGGCCAAGGGAGCTCCAAAGCGACCAGCGCCAACGACGACTCCGGCGCCCTGGCCAGGTCCGTGACAAGCCCTGTTGCCAGCTCCTTCCCGAACGCTCTCATCCACTGAGACCCCAGCCCCGGCCCCGGCAACACGATCAACCACTCCCCAGTCAGCAGTAGCTTTGTACTATAAACCCAGCTCGGCGCCTTCCGGGCCCGCGTTCAGGCGGGCGATCGCGGCTGCCAGGTCGGCCGGGAACCGGCGCATCAAGCGGCGTTGAGCGCCTGATGCGGAGAGCTCCACCAACACCAGCTCCACCCGCGCCTCCGCCGCCACGGCCCCACCGGGGCCAATGAACTGGCTCAGCCAGGGCAGGCGCAGGCCCGAACGACACTCCACCCGACTCAGCAGCTCCACCTGGTCGCCATGGAGCAGGGCCGCTCGGTAGTCGATCGCTAGGGACACCACCGGCAGCTCCAGGCCCCGGGCCGATAGATCGCTGTAAGCCAGGCCCACCTGCTGCAGGGCCTCCACCCGGGCCTCCTCCAGCCAGGCCAGGTAGGCGCCGTGCCACATGACGCCCGCATGGTCGGTGTGCTGAGGCAACACCCGGCGACGCAGCCGCCAGGCCCCTTCCATTACGTCCTTTTTTCTATTCACAGGCAGCACTGAAATCAGCAATAGGCTGCCAGCAGCCACCGACAGACCGTGTTCCGCAACCTGCTGATCGCCGATTCCGGCAAGGGTCATGTCGAAGAGATGGTGCGCATGTTGCGCGACATCCCGGTGCTGCGCCAGGCCCGGCTCAACCTTTTACACGTGGTGCCTGAGCAGGCCGGCGAAAACTTCCAGGAGCATTGGCGGAAGGCCGGCGGCCTGGTGGCGGAAGCCGTGCAGCGCCTCGGTCTCAACCCCAGCGAGATCAACACGATCATCCGCCAGGGCGACACCAAGCAGACCGTGCTCAAGGTGGCCGACGAGCTCGATGCCGACCTGATCCTGATGGGATCGCGGGGCCTGAGTCGGCTGCAGTCGATCCTGAGCAACAGCGCCAGCCAGTACATCTTCCAGCTCTCAACCCGGCCGATGCTGCTGGTGCGCGACGACCTCTACATCCGCCACATCAACCGGGTGATGGTGACGATCGACGGCACCGGGGTGGGCGATGACGCCCTCACCATCGCCTGCGAACTGGTGCGCGAGATCCCCGGCGGCAGCCTCATCGGCATCCACGTCAGCCGCCAAGACATCACCCCCTCCCGCGGGGGCCTGTCGCCCGCCGATGAGGTGTTGCAGAAGGCGGTGCTGCGGGCCCGCAGCCTGGGGGTCGAGCTCAGGGGACTGCACCGCACCGGGGACATCGGCCGGGGCGTGTGTGCCGCAGCCACCGAGGAGAAGGCCGACCTGCTGGTGATTGCCTCCCAGGATCGCCGTCCCTTGGTGGCCAGGGCCCTGGTCGATATCGATCGCCTGCTGGGCAGCTCCGTGAGCGACTTCATCCGCGTCCATGCCCCGGCGCCGGTGTTGTTGGTGCGCGAACCGGAAGGGCGCCGCGCCTGAGCTCCTGCCCCCAGGGCAAGCGGCTAGCCAACGGCCAGGAGACTCGTTCTGGCGCCAGGGTCTTGGGGCTCCTTAGGGGCTCAGGCGGGGCCTTGCAGGAGCGCCGTGGGCCCGGACAGGGCCCCTTCTTCGGCAGCCCCGAAGCTCACCCGAACCAGCCCAGCGCCAGCGCCCCCGAGCGCTCGCACCTCAAGACAACCGATGGCCATCCTCAGATCTCCTGGTCAGATCCCCGCTGCAGATCTCGGTTGCAGATCTCGGTTGCAGATCTCCGCTAAAGATCCCCTCCGAAGTTCTCCCGGCCAGATCCCTGAGCGAATGCCCCGGGCATTGCCACCGGTCAAATCGGCCTGAGCTGCCATACCGCAGCAGGAAGGGATAGACAGACCAAACGAAGCTGACGCACACAGCACGCCAAGAGGCTGGGCTTGATGTGTGCGTCAGCTCAGCCAGCGAGCCCGCCAGGTCAAGCCTCTGACGGGCCTTCAGCTTTGGCGGCTGTTGGTCTGGATGTAAAGAATGATCAGAAAGACCGCTGGAACCAGCACGAACATCAGGCTGGCCACGAAGCCGAGATCGTTGGTTTCCATTGCAGATCGCTGGAGCTGAGCGACCGTATCACCGCTGCCGTACCCAGCAACGCCTGCTTCACCCCCCGTTGTGGTTGAGGGGCCCAAACCAAACCGGCCGGGGCTGGTTGGCTTGGGCCGGGGGGAGCATGGCCTAGCCCTGGCTCTGGGTTTCAACCTGGCCCGCATTGGCCCCAGGCTCCTCCTCGCCCTCCGCCGGCTCGCCTGGGGCCAGCTCGACCGCGGGCCAGGCCGTGGGGCCGGCCGGCAGGGGCTGCAGGAGGGCCGCCGCCACGAGCGCCTCGGCATCGGGCAGGCCCACCTGGGGCCGGGTCAGCACCAACAGCGACTCCTGCACCAGGGCCTGGCAGGCCAGGCGCCAGCCCTCGGGTCGGCGCCGCAGTTTCTGCTCCTCCACGCCGGTGCGGGGCGAAAGGCTGCCGGAGACGCTGCCATCCACCACCTCGACAAAACAGGTGATGCATTGGCCGCAGCCGCCGCAATTGCCGAGCCTGCCCTTGAGGCCATAGAGCTCGATGCCTTCGCGCAGGGCCACCTCGCGCAAATTTTCGCCCGGGTAACACTCCACATCCCGGCCCTCGCGCACGAATCGGATCACGGGCATGGCCACCTCGGTCAGGGATGCAATCCATTGTGGAGCGGCGCAAATAATTGCGTTTTGTAAACGCCGGTCGGGGGCCAGACCCGCTGCCCCATCACGGCACGTTTCAGCTGGGCGCGATGTCGAACGTTGCGCCGGCAGAACCCCTTACCATCGCCAGCACGGATCGAGCCTTCGTCGGTTTCGATCGTTCTGCCGTCAGGCTCCAGGTATTCCCTGGACACGACGGCTGGTTGTTTCCCCGGACCTGAACCCCATGGGATTGCCCTGGTATCGGGTGCACACGGTCGTCATCAACGACCCAGGCCGCCTTCTGGCCGTGCACCTCATGCACACCGCTCTGGTTGCCGGCTGGGCCGGCTCCATGGCGCTCTACGAGCTGGCCATCTTCGATCCCTCCGACCCGGTGCTCAACCCGATGTGGCGCCAGGGCATGTTCGTGATGCCTTTCATGGCACGCCTCGGCGTCACGGGCAGCTGGGGCGGCTGGAGCATCACCGGTGAAACCGGTGTTGACCCCGGCTTCTGGAG
>CAMAPJ010000090.1 GCA_945860085.1 Synechococcus sp. UW140
GTTATCGCCGCGCAGCACCAGCCGGTATTCGCTGCGGCTGGTCAACACCCGGTAGGGCTCGTTGAGGTCTTTGGTAACTAGGTCGTCGATCATCGTGCCGATGTAGCTGCCTTCCCGCGGGAAGTGCACGGGCGCTTGGCCGCCGCCCAGGGCCTGGTGGCGCGCCGCATTGAGGCCCGCCACCAGGCCCTGGGCGGCGGCTTCTTCGTAGCCGGTGGTGCCATTGAGTTGGCCGGCTGTGAACAGCCCGGCCACCCGCCTGGTCATCAGCGAGGGCAGCAGCTGGGTGGCGGGCAGCACGTCGTAGTCCACGGCGTAGGCGGGTCGCAGCATCACGCACTGCTCCAGCCCCGGCAGGGTGCGCAGCAATTCCAATTGCAACCGTTCCGGCAGGCCGGTGGAGAAGCCCTGGATGTAGAGCTCCGGGGTGTCGCGGCCTTCCGGTTCCAGGAAGATCTGGTGGCTGTCCTTATCGGCGAAGCGCACGATCTTGTCTTCGATCGAGGGGCAGTAGCGGGGCCCCTTGCTGTCGATGAAACCGCCATAGATCGGCGTGAGATGGAGGTTGTCGCGGATCAGCTGGTGGGTGGCGGCCGTGGTGCGGGTGATGTGGCAACTCATCTGCTCGCCGCTCACCCAGGCGGCCGGATCAAACGAAAAGAAGCGATCGGCCGCATCGCTGGGCTGCTCTTCGAGCTGGTCGAGGGCGACACTGCGGCGATCGACCCGGGCGGGGGTGCCGGTCTTGAGCCGATCGAGGCGGAAGCCCAGGGCCACCAGGGCCTCGCTCAAGCCCTCGGCCGCCTGTTCGCCGGCCCGGCCCGCTGCCATCGACTGGTTGCCCACCCAGATCTGGCCGCCCAGGAAGGTGCCGGTGGTGAGGATCACGGCCGGCGCGGCGTAGACACTGCCGAAATAGGTGTGCACGCCGGTGATCCGCAGGTCGCCCCCTTCGGCGCTCCCTTGCGTTTCCAGACCGGTGACCATGGCCTCGCGCAGGGCGAGATTGGGGGTGTGCTGCAGCAGTTGCAGCATCTGGCGGGCGTACTGGCGTTTGTCGGTCTGGGCGCGCAGGGCCCAAACGGCCGGGCCGCGGCTGGCGTTAAGCACCCGTTTTTGCAGGGCGGTGGCATCGGCCAGCCGGCCGATCACGCCGCCCAGGGCATCCACCTCATGCACCAGCTGGCTCTTGGCCGGTCCGCCCACGGCCGGGTTGCAGGGCTGCCAGGCGATGCGGTCGAGGTTGAGGCTGAATAGGGCCGTGGATCGGCCCAGCCGAGCCGCCGCCAGGGCCGCTTCGCAGCCCGCATGGCCGCCGCCGACGACGATCACGTCGAAGGATTCACTGGCGGGGTTGGGGGCGCTCATGGGCGGGGTCGGGGCGCCGATCGGCCTGGCGAAGGGGGCGGATCAGGGAGGAACGCAGCGGGACTTGGGACTCCCGACCCTGCTGGCAAGGACCGGGGCCGCGGCGGCCCGCAAAGGTAGTGAAGCTGGGGGCTTTGAGATCTTTAAGCCAGCCTAACGCCCGCATCTGAAGCCCGCGGTCAGCGGCTTCCGGCACCCCGATTCCGCCTGGAGCGGTTCTGCACAGTGGGGCGAAACAGCTGCAGCCCCATCGCCGTCCCGACTTCGTCAGAGCTGCTGTTCCCAGCTGTCGATCCCGCTGCCGCCGCCGCCTTTTTCCGTGCCGACCCCCAGCCGCAAGCGGGTCGGCTGGCCCCAGGCGAGCCGACCCGCCAAGGCGGCCATAACGGCAGCGTTCACCCTGAATACCACTCGGTGGCCAGTTACGCCCGCCACCTGCGGCCCCAGCTGCCGCCTGGGGCCTTTCGCACCGATCCCAACCGGCTGGCCTTGGTGGTGATCAACCTGGCGATCCTGGTCCTGGGCTGGGCGATGGCCGACCAGCTGGACCGTTGGCCCGGCTTTTGGCCCCTGGCCTTCTTGCCTTTCGCCTTGGTGATGGGCAACAGCGTGATCGTGCTGCTGTTTGCCACCCACGACCTGCTGCATGGCAGCTCCTTGCGCGGCCGCGCCTGGCGCCGGGTCGCGGGCCTGTTTGGCCTGGCCCTGCTTTGGATGCCGCCGACCCTCTGGCAGGCGGTCCATAACCGCGAGCACCATGGCGCGACCAACAGCCTGGGCGATCCCGATCGCAGCTACTTGGAGTCCCAGCCGGCTAGCTGGGGCAAATGGATCCAATATCAGTTCACCCCTTCCGACACGGTGCGGCCCCTGTGGTTAGTGGTGGGCCTGGCCAATTCCTGGGTGGTCCATAACCTGCGCACCCTGGCCTCGGTGTTGCTGTTCAACGACGGGGTACCCAATTTCACGCCGGCCTCCTTTCGGGTCAGCCCGAAGGAACGGCTGCTGATCGCGCTGGAGTTGCTGGTGATTGTGGCTTTGCATGCCGGCGTGATCGTGTGGCTGGATTGCCAGCCGCTCAAGTTGCTGCTTGGCTATTTCATCCCGCTCTGGATTGGCTATGGCGTCGCCATTGCTTATATCTACACCAACCACCTGCTCTGTCCGCTCACCGAGATCAACGACCCACTCGCCAATACCCTGTCGCTGCGGTTGCCCCGGATCTTCGACCTGTTGCACCTGAATTTCTCCTATCACACCGAGCATCATATTTTCCCTGGACTCAATTCCAGCTATTACCCACTGGTGCAGCGCCTGCTGCTGGAGCAGTTTCCTGACCGTTATCAGTTGCTTGATGGTGCTGAGGCCTGGCGGCTGCTGCTATCGACCCCCCGCCATTACCGGGACGCCCAGACCTTGACCACCTGGAGTGGCGATCGTCAGATGCCTGTGCCCAGGCTGCTGGGCAGCAGCACTGGATACGGCCCAGGCTTAGGGCGTCTAGGGCGAGGCCAGGTTGCGGAAGCGGGTGAACTGGGGTTCAAATAGCAGTTTCACCGTCCCGACGGGGCCGTTGCGGTGCTTGGTGACGATGACTTCGGTAATGCCGCGATCGGGGGTTTCCGGGTTGTAATACTCATCGCGGTAGATCATCAACACCAAGTCGGCGTCCTGCTCGATTGAGCCTGATTCGCGCAGGTCGCTGAGCATGGGCCGTTTGTTGGTGCGCGATTCGACGCCGCGGCTCAGCTGGGAAAGGGCGATCACCGGCACATTCAATTCGCGCGCCATGCCCTTGAGGCCTCGGGTGATTCTGGAGATTTCCTGCACCCGGTTGTCGGGGCTGGTACCCTCCATCAGCTGCAGGTAATCGATCACGATCAGGCCCAGCTCCTTGCCCTGTTCGGCCATCAAGCGGCGACAGAGGGAGCGCATTTCCAGCACCCCGGAATTGGGTTTGTCATCGATGAACAGGGGCAACATGCCGAGGGTGTTGATGCCCTGGCCGAGCAGGGGCCATTCCTCCTGCTGTAGGCGGCCGGTGCGCAAGCGGCCACTTTCGATGCCCACTTCCATGGAGAGTAGCCGGTAGGTGAGTTGTTCTTTGCTCATCTCCAGGCTGAATACACAGACCGGTAACTGGTGCAGTTGCGCCACATTCTTGGCGATGTTCAGCACAATCGAGGTTTTGCCCATGGCCGGCCGGCCGGCCACGATGATCAGGTCGCTGCGTTGCAGGCCTTGGGTGATTGCATCGAGGTCGTAGAAATTGACCGGAATGCCGGCCACGGCCGTGCCGAGGGAGCGGCTTTCAATTTCGTTGAATGTGCTGGTGAGGATCTCAGCGGTGGGAGTGAGGCCCAGGCTGGGTTTTTCCTGGCTGATCGCGAAGATCTTTTGCTCCGCCTCATCGAGCACCTGCTCCATCGGCTTGCTCTGGTCAAAGCCGAGGGCAATCACTTCGTTGCCGGAGCGAATCAGTTGGCGGCGCAGGTATTTGTCCATCACCAGGCGCGCCACCTGGTCGATTGAGGCGGTGGAGAGGGTGCGCTCCACCAGCTCCACGAGCCGGCTGCTGCCCCCGACTTTTTCGAGGTGGCCCGTGTCCGCCAGCCAGGCGGCCATGGCGGTGAGATCGGTGGGCTTGCCCTGGCTGTGCAGCATCACCGCCGTGCGGTAGATCTCCCGGTGGGCATTCAGGTAGAAGGCTTCCGGCTGCAACACATCGGCCACCCGGCCAATCGCATCGGGGTCGAGCAGGATGCCGCCGAGCACCGCTTCTTCCGCCTCTAGGTTCTGGGGGGGGATCGAATCGGGCAGGGCTTCAAAGCTGGCGCCATCGCGCTCGCGGCCCCGGCCAAAGCCCCTGGATCGCCCGCTGGCGGGGGCCTCCTCGGAGGGGTCCTGGTTGGCCAGGGGAGCGCTCACCATGGGTTGTTTGCTTGGCGTTGGCCGGCTGGGGACTGATCTCTGGCTTTGGCGGTCTGGTCTGGCGGGCTGGGTGGCAGGGCCTGGACCAGCTGGGTGGGCCCGCGGGGCTGACCCAGAACCAGTGTCCCGCCTACGGCAACGCCGCCAGTCCCCGGAGGGCCTGACGGCGTTGGGGTCAGCCCGGAGGCTGGATGGTAAGGGGCCAGCAGCGCTGGACTTGGCTGAAACCGGCGCCTAAAGGCTGGCCTCAGTGGCTGACGACTTCGAGGTTGATCTCGGCCACCACTTCGGGGTGCAGCTTGACCTGCACCTTGTAGGTGCCGGTGCGGTGGATTTCCGGAACGATGATGTCGCGGCGATCCAGTTCCTTCTTGGTGGCGGTTTCGATCGCTTCGGCCACATCGCCGTTGGTCACGGTGCCAAACAGCACGTCGTCGCCACCGGTCTGCTTTTTGACGGTGAAGCGGCCGATCGTGTCGAGGGCTGTACGGAAGGCGACGGCCTCGGCCTTGAGGGCGGCCTGGCGCTGGGCTTCCTTGGCGCGGCGGTGCTCCACCTGGCGCAGCACGGCGGGGGTGACGGGTAGGGCCTTGCCAGTGGGGAGGAGGAAGTTACGGGCGTAGCCGGGAGCCACCTCCACTAGATCACCGTCCTTCCCGAGGCTGAGAATGTCCTCGCTGAGGACCACTTGTACGCGCTTCTTGGCCATGGGAATCGAAACGAACGGGCTGCCGTCGGGGCGGTTTGTCAATGTACGCGAGGGTTGGCGCCGGTCGGAATCCGCACCCGATCAGCCAGGCCCAGCCGGCGCATCAAGCGGATGTGCTGCCAGGTGAGGTCGATTTCGCGGCCGAAGCCATGGCGGGCCGAATGGGGATAGGCGTGGTGGGTGTTGTGCCAGCCCTCGCCGAAGGTCAGGGCGGCTACCCAGGGGTTGTTGCGGGAGCCATCGCCACTGGGATGGACGACGTAGCCCCAGCAGTGGGTGGCGGAATTGACCAGCCAGGTGCAGTGGTAGACGAGCACCAGGCGCAGGGGGATGCCCCAGAGCACTAGGGCCCAGCCACCGGCGCCGGTGGCCGTGCCGATCCAGAACAGCAGGGCGGCCAGGGGCAGCTGCAGCAGCAGGAAGCCCTTGTTCAGCCAGCGGTAGTAGGGATCTTTGGCCAGGTCGCCGCTGAGCCGGGGCACGGCCGCCATCGCCGGGATTTCTTCGAACATCCAGCCCATGTGGCTCCACCAGAAGCCGCGATGGCTGTTGTGGTGATCTGAATTCGTATCGGAAAACTTGTGGTGGTGGCGGTGCAGCCCCACCCAGTCAATCGGCCCGTGCTGGCAGCTGAGCGCGCCGCAGGTGGCAAAGAAACGCTCCAGCCAGTGGGGCACCCGGAAGGCCCGGTGGCTGAGCAGCCGGTGATAGCCGATCGTGACGCCTAGGCAGGCGGTGACCCAATAGAGCACCACCAAGCTGGCGATGGCCGGCAGGCTCCAGAAGCGGGGTAGCAGCGCGACCACCGCCAGCAGGTGGATCGCAGCCATGAACAGGATGCTGCCCCAGCGACGGCCCTTCGGCGCCGAGGGGATCGGCTCGCCCCGGCGGGGGATATGCAGCGATTTGGCCCGCAGGGCGAGGCTGATGCTGGCCCCGGCGCGGCGGGGGCTGATCGGCGGGGCGATGGACTGCTTGGTGGGCGGGGCGGTGGTGGCCGGCATGGGCCTGCTCCAGGTGAATCGTTACAATGGTAGCAGTACGAATCCTTATCGGATGGGTTTTCGAGAGGAACTCGAATCAGGCCGGGAGGCGTTCGGTCATCTGATCAGGGTCTGGCATGAGCGCAATGGCTGGTCCCAGCGGGTGCTGCCGGCCCTGGCTGAGCGCCTCGACCTGGGCCGGGTGCACAACTCCCAGCTCTCGATGTTGCGCAACCACAAGCTGCTTTCGCCCGGCCCCGAGCTGTTCTTGACCCTGGGCCGGCTCAATGCGGTGCTGGCGGACCAGGGTGGCGGCCGTGGCCAGGGCCCCGGGATCGGCGCCGAGCTGGCCAGCCAGCTGCAGGACCAGGCCGAGTTGCTGGCGCCCCTGCAGGCCTCGGCCCTGGCCCTGCGCACCGATAACGGCCAGGCCCTAGGGCCAACCGAGCTGTTTGAGATCTTCGTGGGCCTGCGCCAGCCCCCCGCTGCCTTTGACCTGCGCATCGCCGAAACCGAGTCCGCCAGCCTCAGCGCCGCCCTGGCCGAGCTGTTTACGGCCGGCCGCTCCTGGCGCCACTGCCGTGAGTCGGTGTTGCTCGCCTATCCGGTGGAGAAACGCCAGCGCCGCGAGCGCTTTGCCGAGGTGATGGCGGGCCAGCGCGAGTTCACGGCCGCCGAACTCGACGCCGAATTGCCCGACCTGCGCCGCACCCTTGCCCTGCTGGGGGTTGCCGCCGAGCAGGCGCTGGGGGCCGATCAGTTCCTGGAGCTGCTGCGTCAAAAAGCCCGGCTGCTGGAGCAGTCGGGCCGGGAGGGGGACACAGAGGCCTTGGCGGAGGCGATTCGCCGGGGGTTGCGGGTGGAGCGCCCTGAAGGCTGAGGGCGCAGACCGGGACCAAAGGAGCTAAGAACCATGCCCTAAGGGCAGCGATCGGAGCCCTCGCTTGCGGTCAGCCGCTGTAGCGGGCCTCGCGAATCCGTTTGGCCAGCCCGAACTTACGCAGCAAGCGAATGTGTTGCCAGGTGATGTCGAACTCAAACCAGCGCAGGCCATGGCGGGCACTGGAGGGGTGGGCGTGGTGGTTGTTGTGCCAGCCCTCGCCGAAGCTCAGGATCGCCACCCACCAGCAGTTGCGTGACAGGTCGGGGCAGTTGAAGTTGCGATAACCGAACGCGTGGGTGGCCGAATTCACCAGCCAGGTGACGTGATAGACGAGCACTAGGCGTAGCGGGATTGCCCAGAGCACCAGGCCGAGGCCGCCGCCAGGCACTTGGGCGGCATTGCCATACCAATAGAGGAAGGCTCCGAGGGGCAGCTGGAGCAGCAGGAACCAGCGATCCAGCCAGACATAGAAGGGATCGGAGCTGAGATCACCGGTGAAGCGGTGCATCTCCTTGAGGGCGGGGATGTCGTGGAGCATCCACTCGCTGTGGGCCCACCAGAGCCCCCGAGCGGCGTCGTGGTGATCGTTGGGCTGGTCAGAATATTTGTGGTGATGGCGGTGCAGCCCCACCCACTCAATTGGACCGCTCTGGCAGGCCAGGGCGCCCATCAGGATTAAAATCCGCTCCACCCAGCGGGGTGCCACAAAGCTGCGGTGTGACACCAGCCGGTGCAGGCCGAGAGTGACGCCGATGACCGTGACCCAATAGAGGAACGCCAGGGCGACGACCCCCTGCCAGCTCCAGAAGCGCGGCAGCAGGGCAAACACGGCAGCCACATGCATGGCAAGCATGAAGCCGGTGGTGCCTCCTTTGATCTTGCGCTGGATCTCACCGAGGGGCTGGCGGGGGGCCACCAGGGAGGCTCGAATTCGGGCTTCCTGGGCCGCCGTCAGACCAGCGCTTTCGCTGTCCTGCGGTCTGGGGCCTGGGGAGCGGCGCGCGGAGGCGGCGTCAGGGGCAATAACCAAGGCAATCTCCAAAGGGGTGCGCAGGCTGCAGTCCGTTGCGGCCCCATGGGTTGGGGGACTGCGCACCACTGGCCTGGGATGCCGGCGGTTGCTAGGGCATCAGCCGCGAAATCTAACCGGGTGGAGATCCCAGCGAGGCAGCATGAGTCTCTTTGCCTCGCCGGCTCGATGACGGAAACCAGCCCGGACGCCAGCGGGCCAGCCCTGGCTTCGGCCCAGGCCGCGCTCCTGATCGACGATCAAGCGGCGGCGCTGGACCTAGTGGCCCAGGCCCGGGATCGCATCGCCCCGATCGCCGCCCAGCGCACCGCGGCAGTCAAACCGCGGTTAGCGCGGGTGCTTGAGGCCTTCGCCGCTGAGCGCCTAGGGGTGCACCATTTCGCCTCGGTGAGTGGCTATGGCCATGGCGACCTCGGCCGCGAGGTGCTCGATCGGGTCTTTGCTCGGGTGCTGCAGGCGGAGGCGGCGGCGGTGCGGCTGCAATTCGTCAGCGGCACCCATGCGATCACTGCCGCCCTGTTCGGCGTGTTGCGCCCCGGCGATCGGCTGCTGGCGATCACGGGCCGGCCCTACGACACCCTGGAAGAGGTGATCGGCATCCGCGGCAGCGGCCAGGGCTCCCTGGCTGAGTTCGGCATCCACTACGACGAGCTGCCCCTGCTGGCCGATGGCGGCGTTGATGAGGCCGGCCTGGCCGAGGCCCTGGAGACGCCTACCCGAATGGTGCTGATCCAGCGCAGCTGTGGTTACAGCTGGCGTCCCTCCCTCTCGGTTGGGTGCATTGGCCGGCTCGTGGAGCGGGTTAAGGCGTTGCAGCCGGCCTGCGTCTGCTTCGTTGACAACTGCTACGGCGAACTGGTGGAAGACCAGGAGCCCACGGCCGTGGGCGCCGACCTGATGGCGGGATCCCTGATCAAGAACCTGGGCGGCACGATTGCCCCCAGCGGCGGCTACGTGGCCGGCCGGGCCGAGCTGGTCGAGCAGGCCTGCTGCCGGCTCACGGCCCCGGGCATCGGCAGCGAAGGGGGCAGCAGCTTCGACCTCAATCGCTTGCTGTTCCAGGGCCTGTTTCTGGCGCCCCAGATGGTGGGCGAGGCCCTGATCGGCGCCGAGCTAACGGCGGCGGTGTTCAGTCAGCTGGGCTACGGGGTTAACCCGGGTGTGGGCGGCGAGCGCAGTGATGTGATCCAGGCGGTGCGCCTCGGCGATGCCGAGCGGCTGAAATTGGTCTGCCGGGCCTTCCAGGCCAGCTCGCCGGTGGGCTCTTACCTCGATCCGGTGCCAGCGCCGATGCCCGGCTATGCCAGCGAGCTGGTGATGGCGGGGGGCAGCTTCATCGATGGCAGCACCAGTGAGTTCTCCGCCGACGGGCCCCTGCGCGAGCCCTTCGTGCTCTATGCCCAAGGCGGCAGCCACCGCAGCCACGTGGAGCTGGCCCTGGAGCGGGCCCTGCGGGAGCTGGCGGCGGCCGGCAGACTGGCGCCGAACTCCTGATCGCCGCGTGGCCGATGGCCTCCCCTTCCCCCAGAGACGGCTTTCCCAGTGATTGCCGCTATGCCGACAGCCACGAATACCTGCGCCCTGAGGGGGAGCTGCTGCGGCTGGGGATCAGCGCCTTTGCGGTCGAGCAGCTGGGCGACATCGTCTTTGTGGAGCTGCCCGAGGCTGGCAGCGCCCTGAGCCGGGGCGCCAGCTTCGGCACGGTCGAGTCGGTCAAGGCGGTGGAGGAGGTCTACGCGCCGATCGATGGCACGGTGGTCGAACGCAACGGGGCGGTGCTCGCTAACCCTGAGCAATTGCAGAACGACCCCCATGGAGAGGGCTGGCTGCTGGTGGTGCGCCCCAGTGATCCCAGCCAGGTCGAGGAGCTGATGGATGCCGCCACCTACGGGGCCAAGGTCGCCGGCCATTGAGCCCCGGGCTCCTGAGCCGCCCTTTGAGCCGCAGGGGGGGCTGCGCCGAAGCGCCCGATCCAGGGGCAAGGCCCCCGGGCTGATCGCCGAAGCGGCCCGACCAGACTTCTTAGGATCCCGCCACCCAGGGGCCGGGCCTTGACGCAAGCTGCAGCGAACCTTGAGTCAGCTTTTGGTGGATCCGGGGCCGCAGCCGGCCACTCCACCAACACCCTGAGCCCCTTTGTGGCCCGCCATATCGGCCCCTCCGAGGCCGAGCTCCAAACCATGCTCGCCGACCTGGGCGTGGCCGATCTCGAGCAGTTCGTCGCCCAGGTGGTGCCCGCCGACATCCTGCTAGCCCCAGACCTGGCGGCGGAGGGCTTGCCCGAGGGCTGCGGCGAAGCCCAGGCCCTGGCCGATCTGGCCGCCTTGGCGGGCGCCAACCAGCTGCGCCGCTCCCTGATTGGCTTGGGCTATTACGGCACGGCCACCCCGGCGGTGATCCAGCGCCAGGTGTTTGAAAACCCCTCCTGGTACACGGCGTACACCCCCTACCAGGCCGAAATTGCCCAGGGGCGCCTGGAGGCCCTGCTCAATTTCCAGACCCTGATTAGCGAGCTCACGGGCCTGCCGATCGCCAATGCCTCCCTGCTCGATGAGGCCACCGCCGCCGCCGAGGCCATGGCCCTCAGCCGCGGCGCCTACCGGGGCGAAGCCAGGCGCTATCTGGTCGATC
>CAMAPJ010000091.1 GCA_945860085.1 Synechococcus sp. UW140
ACCTGTCGCTGTCTGATGTCGAGCTGCTTGAGATAGGATTCAGCTATGGCCACCAGCCGGGCATCACCGATCAATGTGATCGTGCCCAACCTGGAGTCAGTTGTGCCAATCAGCCCCCGCAGAGGGCCCGCCGTGGCTCCATAGGATTCAATCCTCGTTGTTGTGGACGTTTGGGATGTTTGATTGGCCTGGTTGTTGGCAGGTGTGCCCGATGATTGCGTTTGGGATGTGACCGCAGTGGTCACATACGTCTTGTTAATCATCGCGCCAAGGTTGGCCAAGTAATCAGCCGCAGAACTCGCGGAAGACTGATTAAGGCGATAGATCTTGGACAACTGAGGTCCAAAGGTTTTACTCAGTACGTTGCTGCCAGCAAAGATCGTTCGCCCCTCACGCTTGCCCTGCAAACCGGCAGCCATCAACGTGGCATTGAGGGCGCGGGCATAGTTTTCGGCCCGAAACGCAATGGACACCGGCCGGCCGCCAAAGTCCGAAGCCATTGCTGAACTGCCAGTTGTTGGACTTCCAGCTGTTGGGCTTCCAGCTGTTGGACTGCCCGCCGATGGCGCAGCCGTGTCATCCACAAAGACAAAGCCATACCCACCGATCTGGGCCAAGGCCATCAGCACATCCCGGGCCGGGGCATTGCGCAGAGTCATCGTGACCGATGGCCCGCTGATCTCCAAATAGCTCGGATTGCGAAGCACCATGGTGCCCACGGCCATGTCCCCCAGCGGCGGCGCCACCGCCCGCGGCTGCAGGGGCGGTGCATAACTGGGCTGGGGCACCGCACCGGGCTGGTTGAGATTGGCCCGCGCGGTTTGCAGGGAGGCCTCGGGCACCGCGGCAAAGGTGAGGATCAAGCTCTGGCCATCGGCACTCACCAGCGGCCGGGCCAGGGGCAGTCCTGGGGAGGGCGTCACGTCAATCTGGTAGCGACTGCCAGACCCGCTGAGGCTCACCAGCTGCAGGCCCGCCTCGGGCAGCGACACCCGCTGGGGACCCAGCCGAAGCCCATTGGGCGTGGCCGTGGTGAGCTGGCCCTGCCAGCCGCTTGGGCTGGATGACTGCACCAGCTGGGGGCCCGCTCCGGTGCCCTCAATGACCAGTTCCACAGCATTGCTGAGGCGACGCACCCTGAGCTGGAGCAGGCCCGCTGCAGCAAACCCCTGGCTCGCCCCCCTGCCCAGCTCTGGGCTCGCCGCACTGGTGGCCTGTTCCGGGACCGGGCCAGTCTGGCGAGGAGCCGCATGGCCCGGCAGCTGGACTGAAGCCAAAGGGGCCAACGCAACAACGGCCGCCATCCCCAGCAGTCGCTTGAGCGCACCCCTCTTCAAAACCATCGAGCCATCATCTTCACGATCGTATCGGCTGGATTCAAACCAGGCCAGGCCTCACTTCTTGCCGGCAGGGCTGTAGAGCGCAAGGGCCAATTTCAACTCCACCGGTGGACTGGAGGGCGTGGCCGCAGCAGTCCCCTGGGAGAGGCTCAAGTTGCTCTGAACCACCAGCAGGCCCAGGGACTCGAGGTTGCGCAGAAAGCTGAGCAGATTGGGATAGCGGCCCTTGGCGCTGAGCAACAGCTTGGTGACACCGAGGCCGGCCTTCTGCATCGGGTCAGCAGCCGCGGCCTGCCTCTGGGCCTCGGCTGCCTGCGCCTCCTGCTCACTGGCTCCCTTGGACTGGCCCTTGAGAGGATCCGATGGACCAGGCACCTCGCTGGCCGGCTGGGGCTCCAGCAACTGGAGCTGCACCCCCTGGCGCTGGGCTTCAAGGTCCACCTGGGCCATGAAGGTGACCAGCTGACCGCTGCCGGCGATCAGCTGCAGGAGCTGCTGCTGCTGACGCTCAGCCCGCACTTGCGCTGTTGCCACCTGGAGGGTCTGGGCCCTGAGCTGGGGCAGGCGTTGGAGCTGGGCCTGCCGATCAAGCTGCTGACGGCTCTGAATCTGCAGCTGGCTGACCAACGGCACAAGGCCGATCCCCAGCACCCCCGCCGCCAGCAGGCCGCCGATCGCGATCGGAGCCCAGAGCAGCCAGCGAGCTGCCGGCGGTGGCGTGGCCGTGCCCTGGAAGTTGGTCATCGCAGCAGGCCCTCCCCCTGGAGGAGCTGCAGGCGCCGGGCCATGCCCCGTGCCTGCAGCTCCTCCAAAATCATTAACTCGGCGGCGGCGGGCAGGGCAGGTCTGAACCGCGCCGTGATCTCAAAGCTCACCAGCCCAGCAGGCGGAGCGGCGACTCCGGCGGACCTGGGGGTGGCCTCACCCCGGGCTGCCTTGAGCAGCTGCACCCCGGCCGGATCGAGCAGGGGGGAGCGGGCCAGTTCGATCTGGAAGGCGTTGATCCGGGCAAAGGCCTGCGGATCGGCAGCGCTACCGGTGATCCGCAAGGGGCCATCGGATGGCGGCACCTCAACGGTGCTGAGCTGCAGGCTCCGGGGCACCCGCCGCTGCAGATCCAGCATCAGGGCCGAACCCGAACGGGCCGCCACCAGCCCGTTCACCAGGGCCTGGTTGGCGGTGGTCAGGGTCTTGAGCCGAGTGCGGCGGGCCTGTAGCCGGGTTTCCACGGCCTGCACCTCGGCCTCCACAAGGGCAAGGCGATCGAGTTCGGCGCCCACGCTCTGCTGGCGCACAACCACCAGGGCGGTGGCCACCAAGCTGGCCGCCACAAGCAGGCCGCCCACCAGCGTGCCCTTAAGGATCAGCTGCCGGCTGGCAGCGGCCGCCAGGCCGGGGTCAGGCAGACCCAGCTCCTGACGCTTCTCGCGCAGCAGATCGAGGGGTGGAGTGGTCATGGAGCCTGCGCCAACCCCAGCAGGACCAGCGAATCGTAAGGAGCACTGGCGAGCTGCTCCAAAGGCAGATCGAGGGCCGCAGCCAGGTCATTGGCCTGCGGCAGGGGCTCGCTGAGCCACAGCTGTCCAAAACGAAGGGCCGGCTCCTGCTGGCGGTAGAAGGCCAGGCAGCGCTGTACCGCGGCAATCAGGCCAGCCCCCCCTGGGGCCAACACGCGCTCAAACAGCGGCACACCCTGGCGCCAGAGCAGCAGCCGGCAAGCGGTGCCCTCGGGCTGCAACAGCACAACCCCTTGATCGGGATCGCAGGCCTCCAGCGACGCCAACAGGGCCTGTCTCACGCAGACCTGAGACGGCACCAGGCGATCGAGGCTCAGGCCGGCGGTGGCAAATACCTCGATCCAGGCCTCCACCAGGGAGCGCTCCGCCGCCACCAGAAGCGAGCGCAGGGGCTGGCCCGGCAGGGGCTGCGCATCCAGGCTGATCTGGGGCCACCCAAATGGCAGGCCCAGGTCTGGTTGAATCGTGCGCAGCGCCTCGATCGGATCGTCGGGCCACTCGCTCAGGGGCCACTCCACCACCCGCCAGTGGGCAGCGGCGGCGGGCAGGGCCACACTCACCGGCAGCGAAATCAGGCCGCGGTCGAGCAGCAGATCGCCCACGAAATCGCCGAGCACCTCAACCAGCACTGGTCTGCCTGCCAGCAGGGCCTGGGGAGGGATCTGCACCTGCCAGCTCTCGCCCAGGGGCAACCCCCGTTGCAGCACCACCCCGTGGAGGCCGTGTTCGGAGAAGGCCAGCAACACACGCTGCAGCCAGAGCTGCGCACGCCAGGGACGCCATGTGTCCTGTAGCCCGGCCAGCACCAAAAGGGAAACCCTGCCGTGGATGAAACCTGTGGCTGAAAACTACCGAACTTTGCGGGGCCAGTCAGCCCGCCTTGCTCACGCCTGCCAAGGCAGGCCACAGCCCACCGCCGCGCCGATATGGGGCAGGCCATGGACATCGAGCTGGTGTTGAAGGCCCTCCAGAATGCGGGGTACGAGATCGGGTCCTTCGTAGATCCAACCGGTGTAGAGCTGCACCAACGAGGCCCCGGCACTGATCCGTTCCCAGGCGACCTGGGGCGAATCAATGCCGCCCACGCCGATCAAGGGCAGGGCCGGGCCCGCGGTAGCCCGCAGCCGCCGCAGCACCTCCAGAGCCCGGCCCCGCAGCGGCGCTCCGCTCAGCCCACCTGCTTCTTCAGCCAGGGTGCGGCCGGTCTGGGCCAAACGCCGCTGTTCAAGGCCCAGCCGGCTCAAGCTCGTGTTGACAGCGATCACGCCCGCCAGGCCCTCCTCGTAGGCCATGCGGGCAATGGCATCGATCGCGTCATCTTCCAGATCGGGGGCGATCTTGACCAACAGCGGCGGGCAGCCCGGCAGCCGGCGCAGCCGCTCCACGAGACGCCGCAGCAGGGTTTCCTCTTGCAGATCCCGCAAACCGGGAGTGTTGGGGGAGCTCACATTGACCACGGCGTAATCGGCCAGGGGAGCGAGCACCTCCAGCGACGCGGCGTAGTCATCGGGGGCCAGCTCGAGGGAGGTGAGCTTGGATTTGCCCAGATTGATGCCGAGCACAGCCGGTCTTTGACCTGGGCTCGGCAGCTGTTGGCGCTCGAGGGTGCGCCGCACAGCCTGGGCACCGCTGTTGTTGAAGCCCATCCGATTGAGGGCGGCCCGTTCAGCCGCCAGCCGGAACAGCCGCGGCCGGGGATTGCCGGCCTGGGGCTGCCAGGTGACGGTGCCCAGTTCGGCAAAACCAAAGCCAAAACAGTGCCAGATGCCTGCCGCCACAGCGTTCTTGTCGAATCCGGCAGCCAGGCCCACCGGGTTGGCAAAGCGGCAGCCAAACAGGCTCAGTTCGAGCCGAGGATCGCGCCGTTGTAGCTGTCCGGCCAGTCCCTCCAGGGCCCCACTGACCAGGGGCCAGTGGCGCCGCAATGACGCCTGGCCCAAGGCCGTGAGGGTGAGCTGGCTGAGCTGCTCAGCATCGGAGCCCGCATCGGTGCTCAGCAGCGGCCCCACAAAGCGGCCATAGAGGGCGCCGGTGCTGGTTTCTGTCGCTGTACCCGCCATGGCGACGCCTACTTCAGCCATTGCAATCCTGGGGTGCCGCGGGTCCAGCCTGCAGCCGCCAGCGTCCATCGGCCAGAGGGAGCACCGTCCAATCGCGCCAGCGCCAGCGCTCGCGACGCTCGGCCAGCTGGCCGGCGGGTTGCTCCACCAGCTGGGCCAGCTCCACGAGGGTGAGCCCATAGCCGCCGCGGGCCAAGCGCTCAGCCAACTCCAGGCGACTCAGCAGCTGTTGGAGCGGTGCAGGGGCCAGGTCGGGCGGCGGCACCTCAGCCTCCATGCACAGGGAAGCCACCACTTCGCCGGCCGCCAGCTTCGGCATCTGGCCGCGCGAGAAGGCCACGGCAATGGCATCACAACGGTCGTTGTCGGGATCTCCGCTGTGGCCGCGCACGTGCTCCAGCGACACCCCGGCCAGCCGGGCCGCGTCGAGCTGCTCCCAGAGGTCACGGTTGAGCACCGCCGAACCGGAGGCGGTGCGCCAACCCTTGCGCTTCCAGCCGGGCAGCCACTTCTGCAGGCCATCAATCAGGTAGCGACTGTCGGTGCGCAGGGTGAAGCCAGGGTGGCGCGGCAGCTCCCGCAGCTCCCGCAGCACCGCCAGGGCCGCCGTGAGCTCCATGCGGTTGTTGGTGGTGGCACCGGCGGCGCCGCCCAGCTCCCGCACCGAGCCGTCTTCAAAGCGCAGCAAGGCGCCCCACCCCCCGGGTCCCGGGTTGCCACTGCAGGCCCCATCACAGGCCGCAGTGACCACCCGGCCCAGCTTTGCCGCCTCCGGCACCGGCTCAGAGACCACTCGACTTCTCCCGAAAATCCGCTAACACACGATCTCAGCGCGTCAAACCCGTGCAGCGAACTTACCTGGCCCTGATGGGCTTGGCCCTGGGGGCTGGCCTGATCCAGTTGGCCGGTCCCCTTCTGGCCCGCACGATGCCGTCGCGGGCGCCGCTCAACCAAGCCCGCCAGCAAGCGTCCAAGCCCCAGCCGATGGTGTCCCCCGCCGACGGCACCGCCGCAGGCGGACTGCCCACCATGCCCCCGCCGCCGCCACTGGTCAGCAGCAGCGGAAGTGGCGCCAGTCTTCCCGGCCAGGTCGTGGCCCTGGAGGTGGTGCCCTTCAGGGAGTGACAGTTAAACGAGCGGCCCAGCCCCCTTGCCTGCTCCGTCTGCTGCCCTTAATGTCGTTTTGTGAGGAGTGGGAACGCTCTTCTGGGGTCGAAACGAGGCAAGACTCCCAGAATCGTTCCAGCTCTAAGCCCTGCCTTCGGCGGGGCTTTTTTATTGGCTTGTTTTTTGGGACGTGTCTGCCAACAAAAAACCGGCCCCATCTGGGACCGGTCTGGGTGCCTGGGGTTAAACCCAGGCCAGGTTGAGCGCTCAGCGGATCACTTGATGGTGACCTTGCCGCCAACCTCTTCGATCGCCTTTTTCAGGGCCTCGGCATCGGACTTGGAGATGCCTTCCTTGACGGCTTTGGGAGCCGCTTCGACCAGGGCCTTGGCTTCGCCCAGACCGAGGCCGGTGGCCTCGCGGACGGCCTTGAGCACCTTGATCTTGGAGGTGTCTTCGAAGCCATCGAGGATGACGTCGAATTCGGTCTGCTCTTCAACGGCTTCGGCCGCAGCGCCAGCGGCGGGAGCGGCCATCATGACGCCAGCAGAAGCGGCGGCAGACACACCAAACGCCTCTTCGATTTGCTTGACGAGCTCGGAAGCTTCAAGCAGCGAAAGGGACTTGAGCTGTTCGAGAATTTGGTCGGTTGTAGCAGACATGGTTGGGAATCAGCAACAGATCTGTTTGGTTGAACAGTGAGGATCGGTTGAGCTCTGCAGCAATGGGGCAGGGCCTCAGGAGGCCTCGCCCTCGCCTTTGGCGTGCTGGTTGAGCGCCCGGGCGAGACCGGACGGAACTTCGTTGATACCCACGGCAACCTTGGTGGCCACGGCATTGATCGCACCGGCGATCTGGGCCATGAGCACCTCCTTGGAGGGCAGATCCCCGATGGCTTTGATCTCATCTTGCGAAAGGAGTTTGCCTTCGAAAAGGCCGCCCTTCGTTTCCGATTTCTTGCTGTCCTTCTGGAAGGCCAGCAAAGCCTTCACCGCACCACCAATGTCGCCCTTGATCAGGACGAAGGCGTTGGTGCCAGTGAGCAGGGTTTCGAGTTCAGTCCAGGCGCTGTTGCCGTCAATGGCCCGACGCATCAAGGTGTTTTTGGTCACCTTGCACACGCCGTTGCTGGGCTGCAGACGGATCCGCAGATCAGACATTTCCTTGATCGACAGGCCCTTGTAATCAAGGACCAGCGCCATTTCGGCTTCACCGAGGAGCCCCTTGAGCTCTTCGACGATCTGTTGCTTGTTCTCCAGCGTGCGGCCCATAGGAAGTGGAACGGATCGGGGGAACAAGCAGGGAACGCGGCCCAGAGGTCTCCTGGGGAGTCCCCGTGGCGCTCGCCAAAAAGGCCAGTGCCACTCCTCGAGGCCGCTGCATGCTCTGCTCCCGATCGTGAATTCGGCAGGACAACCCTGCAAAACCCATGACGGGGCCAAACCTGTCGCGTGCACCTCGGCAGGATTTATGAACACCCGGGGGCGATCACCTGCTGTCTGGGGTCGGGCGCGTGCCCTTCTGGCCGAAGCCAGGTCCCCATCATAGAACAAAGCCAAAGAAGACAACCCCAGGGTTACTGGCGACGCAGAAACGCCTGCAGACGCTCGCTGCGGGGCTGGCCAAAGACCCGGTCAGGGGAGCCTTCCTCTTCGATCAGGCCAGCGTTGAAGAAGAGCACCCGGTTGGAGACCTCCCGGGCGAAGCGCATCTCATGGGTGACCACCAGCATGGTCATGCCGCTGTCAGCCAGCTGACGCATCACCGTGAGCACCTCCCCGACCAGCTCAGGATCAAGGGCGCTGGTCGGTTCGTCGAAGAGCATCACGGCCGGATCCATGCAGAGGCTGCGGGCAATCGCCACCCGCTGCTTCTGGCCGCCCGAAAGCTGGCCGGGGTAGGCCTCGGCCCGGTCGGCCAGCCCCACCTGGGCCAGGTGATGGCTGGCCCGCTCACGGCATTCAGCCAACCCCAGGCCCAGCACCCGACGCGGGGCCAGCACCAGGTTGTCGAGCACGGTGAGGTGGGGGAAGAGGTTGAACTGCTGGAACACCATCCCCACCCGCGTGCGCAGCTGACGCAACTCCTGCAACCCCAGCCGCGGTGCCGACACGTCGTGGCCCATCACCCGAAGCTGACCTTGCTGAAAGGTTTCCAGCCGATTGAGGCAACGCAAAAAGGTGCTCTTGCCACAGCCCGAAGGGCCAATGATCGACACCACATCACCGAGCTGCACGCTGGCGCTGACGCCCCTGAGCACCTGGTTGGCCCCATAGCTTTTGTGCAGGTCGTTGCACGCAAGGATTGGATCCTCAGCCGTTGTCACGATCATGGGGAGACCTCTGCTGTGCCCACCTTCGCCCCGATTGTCTAGGGCGACAACACAACTGGCACGCACACAGGCTTGGAGGTGGGGCTGATCAAAGCCATCGCTCAGGAGGCTCAGGAGGTTCAGGCAATCACCGGATCCCGGGCTGGATGCGTCGCATCGCCGGAGCGCCGAGAACAGGCCTGCAGCACTTTTGTGTCCATCGATGAATTGCAGCGTTCGTTCTGCGGAATTGCTGCACTTGATGGGGTCAGCAGTGCCGTGCCTCTCAGGTGATCTCACGACCGCGTTGGTGCAAAATCAGGGAGAGCAACGGCCGGAACAGGCGTGTTCCTCGGCTGATCGCGGCATTTCTGGGTGCCGTCTTGTGCACTGGACTGCTGGCTGGAGTCGGGGCTGCCCCCCAGGACGGCGCCGGCACCCCCTGGAAGGTGGGCACCGATCCCACGTTCCCGCCGTTTGAATTTCGCGACAGCAGCACAGGCACCATCTCGGGCTTCGATGTGCAGCTGATCAAGGAAATCAGCAGGGAAACCGGTCACCCGATCGAACTGGTGGCCTTGCCCTTTGATGGCCTGATCCCTGCGCTGCAGTCGCGCACCATTGATGCCGCAATCAGCTCCATCACGATCACCGCCCAGCGGGCTCGGGCTGTCGATTTCTCACGCCCCTACTTTCAGGCGGGGCAGGCCATCGTGGTGCGCGACAACGGCCCCAACCTCACCAGCCTCGACCAACTCAAAGGGCACCGCGTCGCTGTGCAGATCGGCACCACCGGTGCCCTGGAGGCCAGCACGGTGGCTGGTGCCCAGGTCACCAACTTTGATTCCACGCCCCTGGCCCTGCAAGAGCTAGCCAATGGCAATGCCGATGCGGTGGTTAGCGATGTACCCGCCATTCTCTATGCGATCCAGCAGGCCCGCCTCAAGGGCCTGCGCATCGCCGGCGAACACCTCAGCCTCGAGTACTACGGCATTGCCACACCCATCAACTCGGCCCTGCAACCGGCCATCAATCAGGCCCTCAAGACCCTGATCCAGAACGGCCGCTATGCCGCCCTCTACCGCGAGTGGTTTGATGCGGCGCCGCCACCGCTGCCCGAGGTCGCCCCGGCGCTAAGCCAAGCAAAATCGCCCCTCGCGGGTCTCGACCTCGGCGTGCTGACCAGGAACCTGCTCAAAGGGGCCGCGATCACCCTGCTGCTAACGGTGCTCTCCTTCGCCTTTGGGCTCCTGGGCGGCACCGGCCTGGCCATGGTGCTGCAGACACCCTGGCCCCTGGCCCAGGGCTTTTGCCGCATCTACATCGACTTTTTTCGCGGCACCCCGATGCTGGTGCAGCTGTTTTTGATCTACTTCGGCCTGCCGGCACTGCTGGCCAGCCTTGACATCGGCTTCAGCATCGATCGTCTGGCCGCGGCGGTGGCCGCCTTGAGCCTCAACGTGGCCGCCTACCTGGCAGAAACCCTGCGATCGGGGATTGAATCAATCGAACAGGGCCAATGGGAGGCTGCCGATGCCTTGGGATTGAGCCCGTTGGAGCGGATGCGGTTTGTGATCGCCCCCCAGGCAATCCGCCGGGTGCTGCCGTCCCTTGCCAATGAATTCATCACCCTGATCAAAGACACCAGCCTGGCTGCGGTGATCGGGTTCGAAGAATTGTTCAGGCAAGGCCAGCTGATGGTCGCGACCACCTACCTCGCATTCGAGATTTACATCGCCGTGGCACTCGTGTATCTGGTGATGACCACCAGTGCCTCGATCCTGTTCAAGCAACTGGAGCGACGACTCAGGCTGCCGGCCTGAGCCTGAATCACCGCTGCCCCGTGCAACT
>CAMAPJ010000092.1 GCA_945860085.1 Synechococcus sp. UW140
ACCGTTATCTGGGCGCTTTTAGTTACCGCTTTAATCGACGATTTAACCTCATAGCGATGACAGATCGGGTGTTGCAGACAGTCTGCTGCTGCCTCGCCCGACCGGAACGCCTCCTAAGGAGCGCGGAGTTTACTGCCTAATCAAGTGGCGGATTGAGCTTGGCGGATTAATAACTCAGCCGCGTCCTATGCCAGGGCTGCCCCGAGTTCCAGCTTGGCCGCGTCAAGGGCCGCCGCCAAGCCGGCGCCATCCTTGCCGCCGGCTTGGGCCAGGTTGGGCCGGCCGCCACCGCCACCGCCGCAGCGTTTCGCCACCGCGCCGATGAAGGCTCCGGCCTTGGGACCCTTAGCGATCACGGCTTTACCGAAGGCGGCCACCAGAATCACCTTGGCCAGGTCCCTGGGATCGGGCAATCCGCCGAGCACCACGGCCGCCCCAGCGCCGAGCTGGTCGGCGAGTTGCTGGGCTGCGCTCTGCAGGCCACTGCCTTCAACCCCATCGAGGCGCTCCACCAACAGCTGGAAGGGCATCCCATCCGGGGCGAGGCCGACCGGCTCGGCCCGGGCCACCAGGGCCGCGGCCTTGGCCAGGGCCAGCTCGTCCCGGGCAGCAGCCAGGGCCTTGGCCGTGGCCTTGAGCTCCTCCTGGAGCGCGCCAACCCGCTCGACGATTTCGGCCGGCTGGGCCTTGAAGCGCTCGCCTAGGGCCTTGACCACCTGCTCCCGTTCCTGCAAATAGGCCAAAACAGCCGGACCAGCTACCGCTTCAATGCGACGAATGCCGGCGGCCACGCCTGATTCAGCCACGATCTTGAACAGGCCGATCTCGGCGGTATTGGCCACATGGGTGCCGCCACAGAGCTCCATCGACACGCCGGGCACATCCACCACCCGCACCACTGAGGCGTACTTTTCGCCGAACATCGCCACGGCGCCAGCCGCCTTGGCCTGCTCAATCGCCATCTCTTGGACCTCCAGGGTCTGGGCATCGGCGATCCAGCCGTTGACCAGGGCCTCGATCCGCTCCAGCTCGGCGGAGGTCACGGCCCGGGGGCAGTGGAAGTCGAAGCGCAGGCGATCGAAATCCACCAGGGAGCCGGCCTGGCCGATGCCGGGATCAACCACCAGCTTGAGGGCCGCCTGCAGCAGGTGGGTGGCGGTGTGGTTGGCCTGGGCGCGCCGCCGGCAGGCCCGATCGACCTGGGCGATCACCACATCGCCGACGGCGAGCTGGCCCTTCTCCACCTGGCCGGTATGGACAAACACACTGCGGTTGCGGCTGACCGACTGGACCTGGACGAGCAACTCCGCTTCCGGCAACGAGGCCTCGGAAGACTTCGCGGAATTCGCGGAATTCGAGGCCTCCGAGGCCTCCGAGGCCAGCAGAACGCCCCGGTCGCCCACCTGGCCACCGCCCTCGCCATAAAAGGGGGTCGAATCGAGCACCAGTTGCACCCGATCACCAGCCTGGGCCCGCTCCGCCGGCTCGCCATTGACCACCAGCGCCAGCACGCAGCTGGGATGCTCCAGGCTGGCGTAGCCCTGGAAGGCGGTGGCTTCGAGCTCCGCGGCCATCTGTTCAATCGCACCCTGCAAGGTGAGATCGATACTCACCGCCGCGGCCTTAGCCCGCTGCCGCTGGGCCTGCATCGCCCGCTCAAAGCCGGCCAGATCCACGCCCAGACCCTGTTCTTCGGCGATCTCTTCGGTGAGTTCAATCGGGAAGCCGAAGGTGTCGTAGAGCTCAAAGGCCTGTTCACCGGAAATCTGCTCGGGCTTGGCCGCCAGCACATCAGCCAGCAGCTTTTCGCCCCGCTCCAGGGTTTCCAGGAAGCGGGCCTCTTCGCGCTCCAGCTCCGCGCCGATCACCTCGCGCCGTTGCTCCAGTTCGGGATAGGCACTGGCCATTAGGGCGATCGAGGCCTGCCCCATCAATGCCAGGAAGGGTCGATCAATTCCGAGCCGGCGGCCGTGGCGCACGACCCGACGCAGCAGGCGCCGCAAGATATAGCCGCGGCCCAGATTGGAGGCGGTAACGCCATCGGCGATCAACTGAGTGATAGCGCGACTGTGGTCGCCGATCACCTTGAGGGAGGTTTTGCCCTTCTCATCGAGTGCGTGGTAATCGACTCCCGCCAACCCGGCCGCAGTTTCGATCAGCGGATAGATCAGATCGGTTTCGTAATTATTGGGAACCGCCTGAAGAATCTGGGCCATCCGCTCCAGACCCATACCAGTATCGATGCTGCGATTGGCCAGGGGCGTAAGCGCACCGCCGGCATCGCGATTGTATTGCATGAACACCAAGTTGTAAAACTCGATGAAGCGACTGTCGTCCTCTAAATCGATGCCGTCATCACCGAGTTCAGGCTTGAAGTCGTAGTAGATCTCCGAACAGGGGCCGCAGGGGCCGGTAGGACCCGAGGCCCAGAAATTATCGGCCTCATCCATCCTGATGATCCGCTTGGGGTTGACCCCCACCGTGTCGCGCCAGATCGCTTCGGCTTCATCGTCTTCGCGGAAGACACTCACTACCAAATTCTTGGGATCAAGGCCAAATACTTCGGTACTCAGCTGCCAAGCCCAAGCAATCGCCTGGTCCTTGAAGTAATCGCCAAAGGAAAAGTTGCCGAGCATCTCAAAGAACGTGTGATGGCGCGCCGTGCGACCCACGTTTTCAATATCGTTAGTGCGGATGCACTTCTGGCTACTGGTGGCCCGCGGGGCCGGCCGCGGCTGCTGACCCAGGAACACCGGCTTAAACGGCAACATGCCGGCGATGGTCAGCAACACCGTCGGGTCTTCCGGCACCAAGGAGGCACTGGCTATCGGGCGATGGCCCCGCTGCTCGTAGAAGCCCAGGAAGGCGGCCCGGATCTCGGCGCCGCTGCGGGGACCGCCCGGGCGGCTCGAACCCGGTCTTGGATCAGGCGAGCTAGGGGCGGGCGCAGCAGAAGAAGGGGAAGCAGCAGCCATGGTCCGACGCGGCAGAACAGCCCTGGAGAAGGCATGATCGCCCAGCACAGGCCCGAAGGGCTCCCCGCCCTGCCCCTCCCTTGCGTGTGTCGCCCCATCTGGCCCCTGCCGACCGTCCCGCCGGCGCCGAAACGCGCGCCGACCGGCATCTGCGCTCGATCGCCTGGGCCCTGGGGGCAGGACTCTGCGCCCTCGCCCTGGGACTGCCCCTGGGACTGGAGCCGGCCCTGCGGGCGGGGGGATGTGGCTTTTTTTATGGCCTGCTCGCCTTCCATTTGCAGCGGGTCGACCCCGGCGACAGCCATCTGCAGGCCGGGCTGGTCGGAGCCGTTTGCGGCATCCACAGCCTCGGTTTGCCGGCGGTGGTGGCCTGGCCGGCCGGCCAACCGCTCCGCGGCGCCCTGGTGGCCGTAGGGCCAGCAGTGATGATGGGGCTACTCCGTGCCTGGCTGCCGTTGATCGGCGCTGCCCTGCTGCTGCACGGGGTTCAACGCCTGCTGAGCGCCCCAAGGCCATGAGCCTGCTGCATGCCACCTGGCTGCCCGCCACTGCGGCGGGGCCCACGGCCACCAACGGCCGGATCGCCGCGGGGCTGCTGCTGTGGGCCGATACCTGGCGGGTGGCCACCCCAGTGACCCCTAGCGTCGACGCGGTGCCGGAGCATCCGCTCAGCCTCAACCAGGACGACCTGGGTGCCTGGCTGGAGGAGCTCGACCTCTGGTCGGAAGATTCCCGGCCCGCCGAAGCCACCCTCACCCTGCCTAGTCGCCGCCAGGCCAGCCGCGGCCGCAAGAGCGCCGACTCCGACGGCGCAATCTGGAGCGGCCTGCCGCTCCAGGCCGGCGAACCCCTGCCCAAGCAGGTGGAATGGTGGCCCTGGCGGGTGGAGGGCTGGCTGCTCAAGCCCGCCGCCGCGGCCCAGTGGCTTAACCAGCTGCCCCTAGCCGGCGCCCACAGCGACCTGGCCGATGAACTGCGCTGGTGGAGTCACCTGGAGCGCTGGAGCCTGAGCCTGCTGGCCCGGGGCCGCTGGCTGCCGGAGGCCCGCCACGGCCGGGGCCGCTGGCAACCCCTGCTCAACCGCGAAGACGACCGCCGCCGCCTCGAAGATCTGGCTTCGCGCCTGCCCCAGGTGATCGATGCAGGCGAACGGGGCACCAGCCTCAGCTGCCGCCGCCCCGGCTCCCAACGGCTGCTGGTGGCCCGGCTGCTGGAGGCCCTGCTCGATGGCCAGCTGCGGGCCGGCTTCAGCCCCAACTGCCCCGGCCTCGATCCCCTGCTGGGCGCCTGGCAAAAGGCCCTCGGCCCGGGCGACGGCCGGCTGGAGCTCGATGGCGAGGATGCCGAACGGCTGGACACCGCCACCCACCACTGGCGCGAAGCCGTGGCCGGACGGGTGGAGCCCGCCCACGCCTGCCTGGAACTCTTCACCCCGCCGGAGGGGGAGGAGTTGTGGGAGCTGCGCTTCAGCCTCCAGGCCGAAGCCGACCCCAGCATGAAACTGGCCGCCGCCACGGTCTGGGCGGCAGGCGATAACCCCCTGGCCCTGGGCGAAGTGACCCTGGACCAACCGGGAGCCCTGCTGCTGGAGGGCCTGGGCCGGGCCTTGCAGGTATTCGAACCGATCTCCAGGGGCCTCGATGCCGCCGCCCCGGAGGCCATGCAGCTGACCCCAGCCGAAGCCTTTGTGCTGGTGCGCACAGCCGCCGCCCGCCTGCGCGATGTGGGCGTGGGCGTGGTGTTGCCGGCCAGCCTCAGCGGCGGCCTAGCCAGTCGCCTTGGCCTGGCAATCCAGGCGGAACTGCCCACCACCTCGCGCGGCTTCACCTTGGGCGAAAGCCTCAGCTGGAGCTGGGAGCTGATGATCGGCGGCGTCACCCTCAACCTGCGCGATCTCGAGCGCCTCTCGGCCAAACGCAGCCCCTTGGTGCATCACAAGGGGGCCTGGATCGAACTGCGGCCTGGCGATCTCAAGAACGCGAAAAAGTTCTGCGCCCTGGATCCCGGCTTCAAGCTCGATGAGGCCCTGCGCATCACCGGCAACGAGGGCGAAACCCTGTACCGCCTGCCGGTGCACCAGTTCAACCCGGGCCCGCGCCTGCAGGCGGTGCTGGAGCAATACCACCAGCAAAAGGCCCCCGACCCCCTGCCGGCGCCGGAGGGCTTCGCCGGCCAGTTGCGGCCCTACCAGGAACGGGGCCTGGGCTGGCTGGCCTTCCTACATCGCTTCGACCAGGGGGCCTGCCTGGCCGACGACATGGGCCTGGGCAAAACGATCCAGCTGCTGGCCTTCCTGCAACACCTCAAGGCCGAGGGGGAACTCAAACGGCCGGTGCTGCTGGTGGCGCCTACCTCGGTGCTGACCAACTGGAAACGGGAGGCGGCCGGCTTCACGCCCGAATTGCAGGTGCGCGAGCACTACGGCCCGCGCCGGCCCGCCAACGAAGAGGCCCTCAAAAAAGCCCTGGGCGGCATCGACTTGCTGCTGACCAGCTATGGTCTGCTGCAGCGGGACAGCGAACTGCTCGAGTGCATCGACTGGCAGGGGGTGGTGATCGATGAGGCCCAGGCGATCAAGAACCCCAGCGCCAAACAGAGCCAGGCCACCCGTGACCTGGGCCGGCCCGGCAAGCAGGGACGGTTCCGCATCGCCCTGACCGGCACGCCGGTGGAGAACCGGGTGAGCGAGCTCTGGGCCCTAATGGACTTCCTCAACCCCAAGGTGCTCGGCGATGAGGCCTTCTTCCGTCAGCGCTACCGCCTGCCGATCGAGCGCTATGGCGACATGTCGTCGCTGCGGGATCTCAAGGGCCGGGTGGGTCCCTTCATCCTGCGCCGGCTCAAAACCGACAAATCAATCATCTCCGATCTGCCCGAAAAGGTGGAACTAAGTGAATGGGTCGGCCTGAGCCCTGAGCAGAAACAGCTCTACAACAAAACTGTTGAGGACAGCCTCGATACGATCGCCCGCTCGCCCCTAGGCCAGAAACATGGCCAGGTCCTGGCCCTGCTCACCAAGCTCAAGCAGATCTGCAACCACCCGGCCCTGGCCCTCAAGGAGCAGGGGGTCGACGCTGGATTCGCGGCCCGCAGCGCCAAGGTGCAGCGGCTCGAGGAAATTCTCGAAGAAGTGATTGAAGCGGGCGATCGGGCCCTGCTGTTCACCCAGTTCGCCGAATGGGGCCACTTGCTCAAGGCCCACCTAGAGCGCCGCTGGCGCCAGGAGGTGCCGTTCCTATACGGCAACACCAGCAAAAACGAACGCCAGGCCATGGTCGATCGCTTCCAGGACGATCCCAGGGGCCCCCAGCTGTTCCTGCTCTCGCTCAAGGCCGGCGGCGTGGGCCTCAACCTCACCCGCGCCAGCCACGTGTTCCACATCGACCGCTGGTGGAATCCGGCCGTGGAAAACCAGGCCACGGACCGGGCCTACCGCATCGGCCAGACCAACCGGGTCCTAGTCCACAAGTTCATCACCAGCGGCTCGGTCGAAGAGCGGATCGATCGCATGATCCGGGAGAAATCGCGCATGGCCGAAGACATCATCGGCTCGGGGGAAGACTGGCTCGGCGGCCTGGAAATGGCCCAACTGCGCGACCTGGTGGCCCTGGAGGACTGAGCCGCTCGCGCCAAGCCGATGGCGGGGGAGGAGGCTTGGCGCGAGCGACTGGCCAAGACGGAGGCCTGTCACGCCAAGCCTGGCAGCGGGGGCCCTGGCCAGACAAGCCCCAGGCTGGAGCAGCCCGGTTCAGCGACCTGGCCAGGCCGGCGGCCGGGACCCGGTGGGGCGACTAACGTCGGGGGGAACGCTCCGCCCACGCCCGACCGCAATGGCCAACGCCCTTCTGCAAATCACCATTCCGCAGAGTGACGATGACTGGGGAAGTGATCGCTTCAGCATCCTCAGGGAAAACATTGAGATCGGCTGTCGCCAGAAGGATCCTGCCGCCAGCTGTATCGGCCAGTCCTATCCAACTGACACCGCCGCGATCGAAGCGCTGCATCAGGATCTGAGCGCTGGTTACTATTCGCAGGTGTGGTTGATTGGCGCCGATGTGGGTGAAACACCTGGCGCCAGTTTTTATGCTGCCCTGGAGGCCGCCCGCAGCAAAGGGACTTCGATTGTCTATGCCCGCGACCACGCCGACCTAGGCGCCAGCGTGCGCAACTGCAGTGCCTCCCTGCAATCGCTCGGCCAGACCAATCAATTCCATAGCCTTGATACCAACCCGGATCCGGAGCGGCCCGAATACGTCAACCCCGATTGCCCCGGCATCCAATGGCCCTGCGTGGTCACCGGCCAGAACGGGGGTGTTCAGCTGGTTAGCAAGATGATGGAGCACCCGATCCTGGCCTTTGCCAGCCTGATCCCCGGCGCCTTGGTGATTCCAGCCCACCCCCATGAAGGGGTGCTGATCCCTAACAATCCCGACCAAAACGTGTTATTGCAGGGCAATTCCGTGCAATCGGGAGCCAGCCAGATTTCGGCCGTAATTGAAGACCAGCCCGGTGCCGGCGCCGTGCTGGCCCACTCCACCTTCCACCACTTCGCCGACTTCAACCTGGATGTGTCGAAGGGCTGCCCCAGCTTCGTGACCGATCCGCCCTCAAGCCAGATCGCCAACAATCCCTGGATGCTGGACGACATCCGCAACTACATCCGTTCGGCAGCGGCCTACTTTCAAGGCCGCTTCAACGGCTGAGATGACGATCACCACCTCCCTAGGCGACCAGGGCCTGGGCCAACAGCCCTGGTGGGTGGCCCAGTGGATGGAGCTGATCAACTCCTACCGCTATAAAAAGCGGCTGGAGCGCGCCTGGACCTATGCCCGCGAGGGCAACGTGCTCTCGATCCGCTTCGAGGGGCGTCGGGTCCATGCCCGGGTGCAGGGCAGTGAGATTGAGCCTTATAAGGTGAAGCTCTGGCTCGATGTGCTCAGCGATGAGGACTGGGGCTACGTGCTTGAAGCCCTTGGTCAGAAGGCCCGCTGGTCGGCCCAGCTGCTGGCCGGGATCATGCCCGAAGACATCGAGCGGGCCTTTGCCGCCAGCGGCCGGCGCCTGTTCCCCTTCAAATTGCAGGAGGTGCGCAGCGAGTGCAGTTGCCCCGACAAGGCCAACCCCTGCAAGCACGCCAGCGCCGTCTACTACTTGATGGGCGATCGCTTCAGCGAAGACCCCTTTGTGTTGTTCCAGCTGCGCGGTCGCACCCGCAGCCAGCTGCTGGCCGACCTGGCCATGCAACGGCGAGAGCTGCTGCAGCAACGGGCCCAGGCCCTGCGGGCCAGCCAAGGTGCCGACACCAGCGCCGCTACCGCCACCGCCGCCCAGCCCAGCCCGATAGCGATCAGTGATCCGGCGCGCTGGTGGCGCTACGACGCCCCGCTCGATCCCGCCTTGGTGGTGATCACCCCGGCGATGGAAGGGGAATCGGGCCTGGAGGAGGCAGGGCCCCTGCCCCTGGCCGAAGACGGTCGCTTCCCGGAGGCCAACCAACACTTCCTGGCCCACCTCAAGGCCGAGGGCACCCGGCTGGCCCAGGCGGCGATGGCGATGGCGATGGCGGCAGGACGCTCCATGGGCGAAGACAGTGCCGCCCATGGCAGTGCCGCCAATGGCACTACCGAACCAGCGGCAGCAACCGGTTCAGGCAGCGGCGCAGCCCCGGCCAGCAAAGCCCAGCCGGGCCGGCGATGACCGGCGGCGACCGGCCCGCCGGGCTGGGCACCGCCCCCTGGTTGAGCACCGAGCAGCGCCAGCTGGCAGCGGTGATCCTGCTCTCCCACCAGCGCGGCTTCGGCGCGCCCCTGGTGAGCGGGTTCGGCCCCGAGGCCTCGGACCGGCAGCGGGCCCAGGCCCTATTCGCCGCCCCCAAGGTGGTGCTGGCCCACGACGGCAGCAGCGATCCGCGCCTGATCTATGCCAACACCCGGGCCCTAGCCCTGTGGCGGCGTCCCTGGGCGGCAATGGTGGGCATGGCCTCGCGGCTGACCGCTGAGGGCCAGGAACGGCCCGGACGGGCCCAGATGCTGGCCGAGGCCCGCAGCCGCCAGGCGATCAGCGGCTACAGCGGCATCCGCATCGACAGCGCCGGCCGCCGCTTCCAAATCCGCGGTGCCCGCCTCTGGACCCTCTGGGACCGCCACGGCCAGGCCATCGGCCAGGCGGCCAGCTTCAGCGACTGGTGGTGGCTCTGAAGGATCCGGGGCCTGGAGCGGGAACACTCCTGAGCGGGCTTTGACGTTAAGCACCGGTGCGCCTGCCGCGGGCTAATTCGGTTGGCACCCCATCCCGGTTGGGGAGCCCGAACTAAGGGTGGGAGCGCCGTATCGCCGGGGTCGGTTCTCGCCTCTCTGGCACTCCACCAGGCAGGCCACATTGAGGGGGCGGCTGACAGGCCGCCGTCGCACCCTTTGGATCCAACGCCATGCTGACCCTGCGCCAATCCCGCTTCGATCTGCTCGATCGCCTCGAGCAACAACTGCAAACTGCCGAGCGCATTCCGGCAGCGGAAGTGCTCGATACGGAGACCGGCTTTCGCATCACTTTGGAACTACCGGGCGTCGCCAAAGAGTCCATCGATGTCAAGGCCACCGACCGCAGCCTGGTGATCAGTGCCGAGCGCCCGGCCCCAGCCCCAGGCGACAACGCATCGACCCCGCTGCTGAGCGAATTGCGTTACGGCACTTGGAGCCGCAGCTTCCGCTTCCCGGCTGGCATCAACCGCGAGGGCCTGCAAGCCCACTACCGCGATGGCCTGCTGACCGTGACCGCCCCCAAGGCCCAGACTGCCACCAGCGTTTCGGTGACCGTGGAAGGCTGAGGGCCGCCTGAGGGAGCGACCCCCAGGACCATCCCAGCCCCAAGCCAACAAGACCAGATCCACACCAGAACGGGACCCCGCTCCGGCCTTCGGGCCGGGGCTTTTTTGTTAATACATTTTTTTAAAGCTTTTTTGTTGGGACTTTTTTGTTGGGATTTTTTTAGGCGAACGGATCCAGCGGCTGGTTCAGCGGGCGGGCCCATCCAGCAGGAGGGGGGGGCGTTGATCCGACCCAGGTTCCCTGAGCCGGGGCTGCGGCGCCGACAAGCCCCCGGGCCAGGCAGCCCCTAGCGGGCTCTCCGTAAAGTTCAGGTCCATTGCGCGGGCACCGATGGGAGCGACAGCCATGGCCAAGGGCAACGGGGCGCTGGGGTCCAACG
>CAMAPJ010000093.1 GCA_945860085.1 Synechococcus sp. UW140
CTCTCATCCTCCTCACCTACCGACGACGCAACAGACATTGCCATTGGCTCCAACCTTGTTCTCACCTTCTCAGAATCGATTAGCGCCGGCACGGGCTCAATCGTCCTCAAAAAGTCCGATGGCACTACCATCGCCACGATTCCCGTAACAGACCCCCAGGTTGCGATCAGTGGACCCACAGTCACGATCAACCCTACAACTGATCTCGACTATTCCACCGCCTACTTCCTAGAAATTGCCAGCGGTGTTTTAAAAGATACCGCCAATAACGACTATGCCGGCATCAGCGGCAGCACAACGCTCAATTTCACAACTGTCTCTTTGTTGACAGCGAATACCCCATCCTTTAGCGCGCCAACAGCCACTGCAGATGGCTTCACGGTGCAGATCAGCAACTACGATCCAAACTTCACCTATGGCGGCAGTACATCCGCTAATGGCACAGTAGCCATATCCAATACCGGCTTGGTAACGGTCACCGGACTAGCCGCCAATACAGCATCTACTACAACCATCACCACCACCCAAACTGGTTACGCAAGTGGTTCTAGCCAAAATACGGCAACCTCATTTAACGCTGCCAACACTCCATCCTTCGGCACGCCAACAGCCACTGCAGATGGCTTCACGGTTCAGATCAGCAACTACGATCCACACTTCACCTATGGCGGCACTGTCACAACTAGTGGAACCGTGTCAATCGATGGCAACGGCTTAGTAACGGTCAGTGGACTAGCCGCCAATACAGCATCTACTACAACCATCACCACCACCCGTACTGGTTACACAAGTGGTTCTAGCCAAAATACGGTAACCTCCTATAACGCTGCCAACACTCCATCCTTCGGCGCGCCAACAGCCACTGCAGATGGCTTCACGGTGCAGATCAGCAACTACGATCCACACTTCACCTATGGCGGCAGTACATCCGCTAATGGCACAGTAGCCATATCCAATACCGGCTTGGTAACGGTCACCGGAGTAGCCGCCAATACAGCGTCTACTACAACCATCACCACCACCCAAACTGGTTACGCAAGTGGTTCTAGCCAAAATACGGCAACCTCCTATAACGCTGCCAACACTCCATCCTTCGGCGCGCCAACAGCTACTGCAGATGGCTTCACGGTGCAGATCAGCAACTACGATCCAAACTTCACCTATGGCGGCACTGCCACAGCTGGTGGAACCGTATCAATCGATGGCAACGGCTTAGTAACGGTCAGTGGACTAGCCGCCAATACAGCGTCCACAACAACCATCACCACCACCCAAACTGGTTACGCAAGTGGTTCTAGCCAAAATACGGCAACCTCCTATAACGCTGCCAACACTCCATCCTTCGGCGCGCCAACAGCAACTGCAGATGGCTTCACGGTGCAGATCAGCAACTACGATCCAAACTTCACCTATGGCGGCACTGCCACAGCTGGTGGAACCGTATCAATCGATGGCAACGGTTTAGTAACGGTCAGTGGACTAGCCGCCAATACAGCATCCACTACAACCATCACCACCACCCGTACTGGTTACGCAAGTGGTTCTAGCCAAAATACGGTAACCTCACTCAACTTTGGCCCCGCCACCCAGCTAACGCTAACCACGAATGCGGCGGGGGCGACAAGCGGTTCAGTATTCACCACCCAACCTGTCATCATCCTCAGAGATGCCTTTGGCAACGTCGTTACCAATAACAATGCTTCCATTACTATAACGGTGAGCGGTAATGGAACCACGGTAGGCACCACCACCGTCAACGCGGTTGCTGGCGTCGCCACATTCTCTGGAGTTGGCATCACCGGAACGGCGGGAACGGCTTACACGCTGACCTTTGCCTCGAACGGTTTGACATCTGCCACCCAGAGCATTACTCCTACACCAACACCTACTGTCTTGGCTGTGCGCTCAACCGCAGCCAATGGCATCTATGGAGTGGGTGACACGATCACCCTTGCGGTTCAATTCTCAGAAGCACTCACCCTAACCGGCTCCCCCAAGCTACAACTGGAAACCGGCAGCAATGATCAATTCGCCACCTTCACAGGCTTAGGCACAACGGCCATTACGAACGACACCCTCACCTTCACCTACACCGTTCAGGCCGGCGATAGTACACCCGATCTCGACCAATGCTCCACCAGTGCATTGGAGAGAAACGAAGGCACTCTCAAGGACGCCGTAGGCAACGATGCCATCCTCAGCCTGGCCATACCTGGAACCAGCGGATCCCTTGCCGCCAATGCTTCCCTAACAATCCACACCAGCATTGATGACAGCCAGCAATCTATCGGGGCCACATTTGAGGCGTCGCAAGGTCCCAGCAGCTTGGTCCTTAAGACATCCCTTTCAACCCAGCAAACCGACCGCCTAGGCGGCATCATCGCTACCAATACCTCACTATTTTTCGACAAAGCAACCAGTGATCCTGGCTCCTCTGGCGGCCTCCAAGCCAGCATTAACAATCCCAATTCGACCGCTACGGTTAAAAGAACTTCAGATCTAATCAGCTTTACGGTTTCGCCAACAGTTGCCACGTCTGGCGATGTCAGCGACCTGAATATAAAAAAGATCAGGGACAATGCGATCGCAAAGTTTGAGTCGGTAATTCAAGAAGTTGACCTTTACTTCCCCGAAAATCTAGTGGGCAGCGACAGCTGGAATGCGATTTACAAAAAGAATAAAAATGACTACTATTATCTGTTTAATTACGATCCGATCACTGGCCTGGGCGGAATGCTACTCGATCGAGACAACAACGGCAACGTAGATGGGGTACGACTTTATCTAAAAGACGGCAAACTTGGGGATTTCGATGAAACCGTCAATGGTCGTATCGATGACCCTGTTGGCTTTGCAACGCTATCCACCACGCCCACCCTGCGGATCAGCGCTGATAACAAAGGATTCACCGTGGATGGGCTAGCAGGCACCGGGCTTTGGATCACCCTGGCTGTGTCTTCCTTCAGCTCCTCCTCCCAGAGCAATCTGGAAATGTATAACAATGAGCAACCGTTAGGGGCCATTGGCGCCACCCTGGGCTCCGGCCCTACGGGCAGCCAGGCGATCTACCTGGCCGCCGGCAGCACCCTCAGCTTCCGCTCTAGCGATGGTTCTGGCCAGACCAATAGCAACCCAGCCCTCAGCATCTCCAGCACGCCCACCGGCTACAGCCTCGGCCTCGATGCCGATCGCAATGGCACCTACACTGACCTCATGCTGGACATCAGCAGTGCCCTTGCCGCCTCCTCCCCGGCCAGCCTGGCGATTGCCCGCAAACAACTGGCCAGCAGCGATGCGATCCTCGATCTCACCAGCATCGCCGCTACCGGCCTCACCCTCACCCTCGATATCTCCACCGATTGCGGCCTGCGCAACCGCTTTGGCTTCGTCAAGCTCGATCCCCTCACCGGCACCACCTACGAAGTGGCCGGCATCTCCCAAAGCGGGGGTGCCGCCTTCTGCAGCGCCGTGCTCAGCCAGTTCATCGATCCCTACCTAGGCACAACCACCAGCCACCGTTATGGCCAATCGCGGCAAACCATTAGCTGGGCCCTAGATAGCAGCGCCGCTGGGTACTACGCCCCCGTCATGATCACCCAGGGCGGCGAGGTGCTCACCTTCGGCGCCAGCACCGCCAGCGATGGCCGTCAGCACGTCAAACTCCTAGGCACCAACATCTTTGGCTTTGAGGATCTGCTCGCCAGTCAGGGCTCCGATTGGGATTTCAATGACACCAAAATCTGGGTGAGTGTGGCATGAGTCAACATGGATTATTTATCCTCTATTGATCGCTACTAGCTCCTATAGGATAGGGCCCGCTCCTTTCTTTCTCCGTTGAGGGCCCCTGACCATTGGCTAAACCCCCTGCGATTAGCCCTGGTCGGTAGTTTTGGCAGCAGCGGCGACCAGATCTACCGCCTGCACCAGCCTGCCGCTGCCCTCGCCCAGCTGGAGGGGGTGGAGGTCTATGAGCTCCACCCCCACGTCCGCCCCCGCGACGCCCTCGCCCTCGCCGCCGACGTGCTGGTGTTGCTCATGGGCATGGATGTGGAGCTGCTGCGCCTGGTTCACCAGCGCCGGCTGCTTGGCAAACCCACCGTGCTGGAGGTGAACGACTGGCTGCCGGGCGTGCAGCGCTGTAATCCGGTCCATGCCAACTGGAACGACTCCCGCGCCTGGCAGCTGCTCAGCCAGCTGATCGACCAGTGCGATGCCATTCAGGTGAGTTCCCAAGGCCTGGCCGACCGGCTGGCCCCCCTGGCCCCCCGCATCCAAGTAGTGGCCAACCAGTTGCCGCAGCTGCCGCCCCATAGGCCCCGCCCAGCCACCGGCCCCCTACGGATTGGCTGGGGGGGCTCCGCCGGCCACTTTGACGACATCGCGGCCATTGCGCCGGCCCTGGTGAGCTGGCTGGAGCGGCACGAGAACGTGCGGCTTGAAGTGATGGCCGATCCGCTTTTTGAAAGCCTGTTTGAGCAGGCACCAGCAGGGAGATTCCGCTTTCTGGCTGCCGGCTCTCTCGATCACTACTTCGACTGGCTGAGTGGCCTGGATATCGGCCTGGCGCCCCTCTTGCCCAGCGATTACAACCACTGCCGCTCTGACGTCAAATTCCTCGAGTACGCCTCCCGGGGGGTTGTGCCCGTGCTGCAGCGCTCTCCCACCTACGCCGGCGTCCGCGATGGCGAAACGGCTCTGTTGTTTAGCGATACGGAGGAACTCCTGACCCTGCTCGATGGGTTAGTGACCGATCCCGAGCGTCGCCAACGTCTGGCGGCCGCTGCCCATGGCCACGTTCTGGCCGAGCGGCGACTTGAACAGCATGTCCCCCAGCAACTGGCCTTCTATCGCCAGTTGCTCGATCAGGCCCCTGCCCCCCAGCCAGACGCTTTGCCTAGCCGCTGGGGGCCGGCCCTTGTGCAGGCGGGCAGCGCCGACCTGCACAATCTGCGCGCCCAACCCGGTTGGCGGCAGCTGAGCGCCCGGCACTGGAGCCGGGACCTGGCCGGGCCGGCGGAGCAGCAGCTTGAGGCCGGCCTCGAGGCGATGAAGCTAAAGAACTGGCCCCAGGCCCTTGAGCAGTTCCGTCAGGCCAGCGCCGCCGATCCAACCGATCCCTATGCCCTGGTCTTCCTCGGCCAGGCCCTCGAGCGCACCGAACGCCCAGCCCTGGCCCAGCAGGCTTATGAGCGGGCCGCAGCCCTCGACCCGCTTTGCTCACGCCCCCTGCGCGCCCTTGCCGCCCTGCACCAGCGCAGCGCCAACCGTTGGGCCGCTGCCGCCGCCAGCCTCAATCCCCTGGTCCCTGGGGCCCCAAGCCAAACCCTTACCCCATGACCACCCCCCCCCAGCTCCTAATCGTGGCCGCCAGCCGGCTGGAGGAGGAGGCCTTTTGGCGGGAGTCCCTACTCGGCCGCTCCCTGGCCCGCCAACCCCACGCCGGCTACGACCGCTGCATCAGCTACGCCAACACCAGCGCCCTCGCCCTCACCTACAACCGCGGCCTTGAGCAGGCCCCAGCAGGCAGCGTGGTGGTGTTTTGCCACGACGACCTCTGGCTCGGCGACGACCCCCTAGGGCCCCAGCTGACAAAAGCCCTGGAGAACTTTGACCTGGTCGGAGTCGCCGGCAACCGCCTCCGCCAAGGCGGCGCCCAGGCCTGGTGGCTCAAGCCCGACCGCAGCGGCTGGGACTGGCCCAATCTCGTCGGGGCTTTACACCACGGCAGCCCCGAGACCGCCGAGCTGCAGACCTACGGTCCCAGCCCGGCGCCGGCCTCGCTGCTTGATGGTGTCTTCCTGGCTGGCCAGGCCGGCCTGCTGCGTGGCGCCAGCCTGCGCTTTGATCCCACTTTCCCCTTTCATCTCTATGATCTCGATCTCTGCCGCAGCGCCGAGCAAGCAGGCCTGCGGCTCGGCGTCTGGCCCCTAAACCTGATCCACGCCAGCGGTGGCGCCGCCTTTACGCCCAGCTGGAAGGCCTGCCTGCTGCTCTACCAGCAGAAATGGGAGCCGCCCAGTCTGGAACCCAGTGAAGCGAACCCCAGCGAACCGGGCTCGGATGCCCTGCGGTGGAAGTACGCCCTCGCCCGGGCCCACCAGGTACTGGAGCAGTGGCCCCAGGCCCTCGCCGCCTACGACGCCGTGCTTGCCCTTGAGCCCACCCACGTGCGAGGGCTGGTATCGCGAGCCCTGGTGCTGCACCAGCTCGATCGCCGGCTCGAGGCCCTCTCCAGCCTGGATGCCGCCCTCGGCCTCGATCCCGCCAACGCCACCGCCCTGGCCAACCGCGCCCGCCTGCTGCTGCTGCTGGAGGATTCCGCCGGCGCTGAATCGGCCCTGCGCTCGGCCCTGGCCCAGCAACCCGACGAGGTCGACTTGCTGTTCCGGTTGGCAGCCCTGGTGGGTCACCAGAAGCGCCCGCTAGAAGCGATCGAGCTGTTGCGAGCGCTGCTTCGCCTAGACCGCCAGCACATCCCCGCCCTACTCAATTTGGGGGGGTTGCTGATGGAGGCCGAACAGTTTTCCCTGGCCCGCTCCGCCTTCCTGCGGGTGCTCAAGCAGGACCCCAACCACAGCAACGCACTCTTTGGCTTGGGGCAGTGCCAGGAGGCCACTGGCGATCCCGAGGCGGCCCTGGCCACCTACAACCGCGGCCTGGCCCTGGACCCAGGCGACCTCAACCTGCTGACCATGGCCGAGAGCATGCAGCTGGGGCTCTGCCTTTGGGACGACGACTACGACGCCCGCATGCAGCAGCTGACTAAACGCCTAGAGCAAAGCCTGGACGCCGGCGATGCCGTGCCGATGGCCGTGCCGATGCGGCTGCTCAGCTTCCCTGTCCCCTTGGAGCTGCCCCGCCGGGTGGCCGCTTGCCACGCCAGTGAAGTCGCGGCAGCGATGGAGTCCCTTGGCCTAGAGCAGCCGCTGCCATTCTCCGCGGCTCAAGCCAGAACGCCGAATCAATTCGATGTGTTTGCCGAACAGCGGACCTTGCGCATCGGCTACCTCTCAGCCGATTTCCGCTGCCATGCCATGGGAGGCCTCATCCATGGCCTCTTTGCCCATCACGACCGCAGCCGGTGTCGACCGATCGGCTACATGCTCTCCGCCAGCCGCGATCGCTTCACCCGCTCGGTAGCGCAGGGCTGTGATCGCCTGCGCGATGTCAGCCAGCATGGCAGCGAGGCCATTGCCCGCCAGATCCAGGCCGATGGCATTGATGTGCTGGTGGACCTGATGGGCTACACCCATCAAGGTCGCCCCTCGGTGCTGGCCCTGCGGCCCGCACCCTTGCAACTCCTTTATCTCGGCTATCCCGGCTCAATGGGGGCCAGCTTCATTGATGGGATCGTGGCCGATGACTGGCTGATCCCTCCAGATCTTGAGCACGGCTATAGCGAACCGGTGCGGCGCCTGCCCTGGGGGTTTGTCTGTTCGGCACCCTTGCCGGCCGATCCGGGCGAGCCCCTGCCGCCCGCTCCGACACGCGCCGCCCTGGGCCTCGGACCCGAGCAGATGGTGTTCGCCAGTTTCAACCGCCCCGACAAATTCGATCCCCACCGCTTTGACCTCTGGATCGAGGTGCTGAGGGCTGTGCCGGGCAGTGTCTTGCTGCTGGTTGTGGGCAACACAGCCAGCCAGGGGCGACTGCGCCAGCGGGCCCAGGCCCTCGACCTGGAGCCCGGGCGGCTGATCTTTGCCGCCAAGACCCCCGCCGCCCAATTTCCCGATCTCTGCCGCCTCGCCGATCTGTTCCTCGACACCGACCACTACGGCGCCGGTGCCACCGGCGCCATGGCCTTGCAAGCCGGCCTGCCCCTACTCACCTGCCCCGGTGAGCACTTTGTGTCGCGCATGGGCTCCAGTCTTTGCGCTTCGGTCAACATGCACGACCTGATCTGCCCTACGGCCGAGGCCTACCTGGAGCGGGCCATCACCTTGGGCCGCAATCGTGAGGACCTTCAAGAAAGGCGGCGACAACTTCTTGATCCAGAGGCCAATCTGCCCTTGTTCGATACCGCAGGCTGGGTGAGGAACTGGGAAGAACTCCTTCACAGCTTGGTCTGATCTAGACCCCTACAGCATCTAAACAACCCAGGCCACTTTTGAGCATATTGTCTTGAGACCCAGCGCCACAGCCTTTGGCGTGGGCTTTCAACCGTGGGCCGTCCCACAATTAAACCCCGCCTCTCTAGCAACTGCGCCACCTTGATGGGATCCAGCTGGGCCAAAGTGGTGTGGTTTTGGCCCGCCAAGACCGCCGCAATCGCCACCCCCGCGCCCACCGACACATTCAATTCCACGATCCGGCCGACCCCCTCGCCAAGGCCGCCATAGCCTGCCGCAGGCCCAAGCACGGCCAAGTTGCCGATTTCCCGAGGCAGGGTGTGACGATAACCGAAATTGAAGGTGGGGTCCGGCTGGGGCGGCGTTCTCTCCAGGCCGGGGAAACCGCCACGAAAATCAAGTTTATAGGTGAAACTTCCCAGGGCTTGATTGGCCGGCACGCCGCCCCAACCCATCCACTTTGCAGTTAATGGCGTAACCGGATGGGCTAATTGGTCGGCGTTGCGCACATAAAGCTCCGGCATCCAGACCACCCGCCGGGCCCCCAGGCCACGGAAAAAATGGCTGATGCTGGCGGCATAGGGACGCATCCAGGGCAGGGGGCGGCTACCCCGCGCCAGCACCCGCCGATTGGTAGCGGCATCGTTGCGGAAGAGCAAGGCATTGATGCTCAAGCGCCCCGGCAGGATGGCCACATTGGCCCGATCCAGGCGCACCTGCGCCAGCCGGAGGCCGGGCACTATCGAGGCGGATCCATGGAAGGCGATTGGGATGGCGGGACTGCGTTGGTCGGCCGAATCGGCGCTATTGGCAAACAGCAGCCTGGGCTTACGGTCCGGATCAAGCAGATCTCGCTTCAGCTGCTGGGGGTCGTGGGCGTAGGCGGGCCAATGGCGCAGCCAGGCCTGGGCTTGGCTGTCACCCGAATCGAGCAGGCGACGGCTGAGGCGCTCTTCGCTGCGCTGCAGATCGCTCAGGCTGAGACCCTCGAGTTCGAAGATCCAGCCCAACGAGAGACTGTTCTTGGCGAGGGGACCGCTACCGAGGCCACTGGCAAAGTCCACTCCGGCCAGGTGGGCGAGGCGTGCGCCCATGGAGGCATCCACGAATTGATCGGCGCCAAGGCGACCCCACTGGCGGGTCTGCAAAGTGCAGAGCCGACCCCCCTCCAGGCTTGCCCCGAGGCTGTGGGCCCGATCCAGCACCGGGATTCCGGCCAGGCGCAGAGCCCGGCGCAACCCCTGGCTTACCCGAAACCGGTCAGCTGCGATCGTCTCAACACCGGCCAGGACCAAGAAGCGGCGATAGAGGTCGGACGAAGGGCTGAAGCGATCCAGGGGCGGACGCAAGTCGCCAGGCACCTGGTTGCGATCCAGATAGGCCAGGCCACTGCGGCTTAGCACCCCACCGATGGCGGCTCGGGTGTCTGGATCGGCCACAAGCACTACCTGGGGATGGGGGAGGTGACGCAGCCGGACCAGCTGGCGCTTCAACTCCAGGGCGGTCATGATCCCGGCCGGCTCATCACCAAACACCAGGGCATCAAAATGGCGCTGGCCGCGTTGCTTGCAGGCGTGCCAAGGGAGGGGCCTGGTCATCCCCTCAGGCGGGGATCGCAGCGCCATCGCATGCTGCGGAACCAGGATCCCCATGGCCAACAACAGCCGTTGCCAACGTTTGAACGACACACGCACCAGCCAAGCCACAAGCATTCAAGCCAGAGCCAGTCAACAGGAGAAGGGATCTCTTCCCTAGCCCAGGACCCATCGCCCCAAGCACATTCACAGGGAAGCAGCCCGTGGCTCCAAGAGCGCAGCCAAAGAGCGGCCCGTAACTTGCCAACAAAAAAGCCACCCTTTCGGGTGGCTTTTCGTGCAGCGTTACTCTTTCGAGCAACCACTACGGCTTTAGAGCAAAAGTTTTACCTGGCATCGAGCTATTTTTGCAGGGGGCTACCCCCCAACTATCGTCGCCGCTGCTG
>CAMAPJ010000094.1 GCA_945860085.1 Synechococcus sp. UW140
CGCCGCCGCGCCGCAATAGCAAGGCGAAAACCGAACCCAGCCGTCCCGAAGCACCGGAGCATGACGCCCCGAACCCCCGCTAGGCTCCCGGTTCAGGCCTGCAGTGATCCGCGGATGTCGGTGTCAGCCCCCTACTACGGCGATTCCGCAGTGATGCGCACGCCGCCGCCAGATCTGCCCTCCCTGCTGCTCAAGGAGCGCATCGTCTACCTGGGCCTGCCCCTGTTCAGCGACGACGACGCCAAGCGCCAGATGGGCATTGACGTGACCGAGCTGATCATTGCCCAGTTGTTGTTCCTGGAATTCGACAATCCGGACAAGCCGATTTTCTTCTACATCAACTCCACCGGCACCAGCTGGTACTCGGGTGATGCGATCGGCTTTGAAACCGAAGCCTTCGCCATTGCCGACACCCTCAGCTACGTCAAGCCGCCGGTGCACACCATCTGCATTGGCCAGGCCATGGGGACCGCCGCCATGATCCTGTCGGCTGGCACCAAGGGCCACCGGGCCGCCCTGCCCCACGCCTCGATCGTGTTGCACCAGCCCCGCAGCGGCGCCCGCGGTCAGGCCACCGACATCCAGATCCGGGCCAAGGAAGTGCTGCACAACAAGCACACCTTGCTCGAAATGCTCTCCCGCAATACCGGCCGCAGCGTCGAGCAGCTCTCCAAGGATTCCGACCGCATGACCTACCTCACCGCCGCTGAGGCGGTCGAGTACGGCCTGATTGATCGGGTGCTCACCAGCCAGAAGCAATTGCCGACGCCCCTGCCCAGTTTGACTGCTCCGGCCTGATCCCGGCCCCGCCCTTTGCTCCTTGGCCTCCATTCAGGCCTTTCCCGTTAGTTCCGTCCGCCACCGCCGCCTCCCCAGACCCATGCCCATCGGCACTCCCAGCGTTCCCTATCGCCTTCCCGGCAGCCAGTACGAGCGTTGGGTTGACATCTACACCCGCCTGGGCGTCGAACGGATCCTGTTCCTTGGCTCCGAGGTCAATGACGCGATCGCCAACAGCCTGGTGGCCCAGATGCTGTATCTCGATTCCGAGGACAGCTCCAAGCCGATCTACCTGTACATCAACTCGCCAGGTGGCTCGGTGACTGCCGGTCTGGCGATCTTTGACACGATGCAATACGTCAAATCCGATGTGGTGACGATCTGCGTCGGTCTGGCGGCCTCGATGGGAGCCTTCCTGCTGGCTGCCGGCACCAAGGGCAAACGCCTGGCCCTGCCCCACAGCCGGATCATGATCCACCAGCCCCTCGGCGGCACCAGCCAGCGCCAGGCGAGCGACATCGAGATCGAGGCGCGCGAAATCCTGCGCATCAAGGACATGCTCAACTTGAGCCTGGCGGACATGAGCGGCCAGAGCCTCGAAAAAATCACGAAGGACACCGACCGGGACTACTTCCTCAGCGCTGCCGAAGCCAAGGACTATGGCCTGATCGACCGGGTGATCTCCCATCCCACTGAGGCCGCGGCGTCCTGAACCTGGTCTGAACCACTCTGACCTGCCTTGAATGGGCGTGGGATCACGGGGCTTCACCAGCCTCCTGTTGTCGGCTGCCCCAGCCCCGATCGCTCAGCGCCTGAGGGGCTCTCCCGCCAGGCAGGCGCTTTCGTAAGCTCCTCCTCTGCCCTGCCCGCGGACGCCAGATGGCCAAGCTCTATTACGACACCGACGCTGACCTCAGCCTGCTGAACGGCAAGACGGTGGCCATCATTGGCTACGGGTCCCAGGGCCACGCCCATGCCCTCAACCTCAAGGACAGCGGCGTCCACGTGGTGGTGGGCCTCTATGAAGGCAGCCGCTCGGCCGAAAAGGCCAAGGCCGATGGCCTGGAAGTGCTCAGCGTCGCTGACGCCTGCGCCAAGGCCGACTGGATCATGGTGCTGCTGCCCGATGAGTTCCAGAAGGCCGTCTATGACGCCGAGATTGCGCCGCACCTGAGCGCCGGCAAGGTGCTGAGCTTCGCCCACGGTTTCAACATCCGTTTCGAGCTGATCAAGCCGCCTGCCGATGTCGATGTGGTGATGATCGCGCCGAAGGGCCCGGGTCACACCGTGCGCTGGGAATACCAGAACGGCATGGGCGTGCCCGCCCTGTTCGCCATCGACCAAGACGCCACTGGCAACGCCCGGGCCCTAGCCATGGCCTACGCCAAGGGGATTGGCGGCACCCGGGCCGGCATTTTAGAGACCAACTTCAAGGAAGAAACCGAAACCGACCTGTTCGGTGAACAGGCCGTGCTCTGCGGCGGCCTCTCCGAGTTGGTCAAGGCTGGTTTCGAGACCCTGGTGGAAGCGGGCTATCAACCGGAGCTCGCCTACTTCGAATGCCTGCACGAGGTCAAGCTGATCGTCGATCTGATGGTGAAAGGCGGCCTCACCGCCATGCGCGATTCGATCTCCAATACGGCTGAATATGGCGATTATGTGAGCGGCCCGCGCCTGATCACGGCGGAAACCAAGGCCGAGATGAAGCGCATCCTCGCTGACATCCAAGACGGCACCTTCGCCCGCAATTTCGTGGCTGAGTGCGAAGCCGGCAAGCCCGAGATGACCCGCATCCGTGAGCGCGACGCCCAGCACCCGATCGAGAAGGTGGGCAAGGGCCTGCGCGCCATGTTCAGCTGGCTGAAGACCGCCTGATCTGGTCCATGGGACCTGTCTCAGGACCTGTTTTGGGCTGGGTGAGGCGATGAGCCTGGCCCCTGGGGTGGATTCCGTCGGGATCCACCCCTTTTTGCTGGTCCTGCTCGCCTGCGGTCTGGATCGGCTTGTGGGCGATCCACCCGGCTGGCCCCATCCAGTGGTGGTGATGGGCTGGTGGATCACGCGCCTGCGGCGCCTGGCCGAGGCCTGGGCCGGCGATCGCCCCTGGGCGTTGCGGCTGGCGGGGGTGGCCATTACCGGCCTGGTGGTGGGCGGCAGCGGCCTGGCCGGCTGGGGACTGGAGCAGCTGGCCTGCCGCTGGCCGGCCGTGGGATTGCCCCTGCTGCTGGTCGGCCTGGCCAGCGCCCTGGCGGGCCGCAGCCTGGAGCAGGCGGTGTTGGCAGTGTTGGCAGTGTTGCCCGAGCCTCAGGCCGCCGACCCCGGGCCCCAGCTGCCTGGCCCCCTAGAGCCGGCCCGCCAACGGCTGGCCTGGTTTGTCGGGCGCGACACGGCCGATCTCGATCGGGCCGCAATCCTGCGGGCAGCGGCCGAGAGCGCCAGCGAAAATGCCGTGGACGGCCTGTTCGGCCCCCTGTTCTGGATGCTGATCGGCTCGGCCCTGCTGCTGCTGGGCAGTGGCCCTGCCGCTCTCGCTGCCCCTGGTGGCGTTGCCGGCTTTTCAGGCTTCTTCAGCCTCGATCGCGTGATCGGCGCCAGCAGCGGCGCCCTAGCCGGCCCAGGGCCCCTGGCCCTGGCCTGGGCCTACAAGGCCAGCAGCACCCTCGACTCGATGCTGGGCTACCGGCGCGGCCGCCTGCTCTGGCTGGGCACGGCCGGCGCCCGGCTCGATGATCTGCTCACCTGGTTGCCCTGCCGCCTGGTGGCCCTGGGCCTGCCCCTTGCGGCGGGCCAAGCCCTCCAGAGCTGGCGCCTGGTCCAGGCGGCCCTGGCCGATGGCGCCCCCGATCCTTCCCCGAATGCGGGCGTGTCCCAGGCGGCCTACGCCCATGCCGTCGGCGTACAGCTGGGCGGCGCCAACCGCTATGGCGGCGAATGGCGCCAAAAACCCCTGCTGGCGGCTGGCTTGCCCTCGCCGGATCGGGCGGCAATTCTGGGAATCCTGGCCTTGAGCCGCCGGCTGGAAGCGCTCTGGCTGGCGGCAGCCCTCGGTGGCGCCGGTGCCTGGGGCCTGGCGGCGGCCTGGCTGCGGCCCTGAGGTTTGCCCTCGACAGGGGCCTCGTCCTGCTGCCCCACTCCCACCGGCCTAATCGGCAGCAGCTGGTTTCAGTAGGCGCCGCGATCGCGCGGGAACAGGATCACGCCGATCGTGCGCAGGATGATCTGCAGATCGAGCCAGAAGCTGCGGTTGCGGGCGTAATGGAGATCGAGCCTCACCCGGTTGGGGTAGCTGAGGTTGTTGCGGCCCGACACCTGCCAGAGGCCGGTGAGGCCTGGGCGTACCGCCAGCACCGCATCCATCGAGCGGCCATAGCGCTCCAGTTCATCCCAGACAATCGGCCTGGGCCCCACCACACTCATCTGGCCCTTGAGCACATTGATGAACTGGGGCAGCTCATCGAGGCTGGAGCGGCGCAGAAAGCGGCCGATCGGGGTGATGCGCGGATCGGCCTTCAGTTTGAAATCGCGGGCGAATTCAGCCCGCAAGTCTGCCGATGAGGCCAAGACTGAGGCCAGATGGCGGTCGGCATCCTTGCGCATCGTGCGGAACTTGATGCAGCCGAATGATTTGTAGCCGCGTCCAATGCGGCGCTGCACATAAAACACCGAGCCGCGGGAACTCGCCTTCACAATCACCGCCAGGGCCAGAAACACCGGCGCGCCCAGGACCAGCACCAACAGCGAGAAGAGGATGTCGCCGGCCCGTTTGATCACCCGGCCGCGGCGTGACTGGCCCGCCAGCAGCAGATGGGCCGTGGGATCGGCCGGAATCGTGGCCAGGGGACTCAAACGCGGCGCCGCCCCAGGGAAACATCGCCTCATTAAAAGGGTCCAGCCCCAGCCGATCTGGGCCGGGGCGGTCACTCAGGCCAGAGGCACACAAAATCCGGGGCCGCGCCAGCTCGCCAACCAACTTGTGGCGGCTCCGGTGGCGGGGCCCTGCCATTGAGCCGGCGATCCTCTCAGGATCCGCCCTCGCCCCAGGCCAGGGCCGTGCTGCGCTGGGCCAGCCGCCGCCCATGGTCGTGCCAGGCGCGCTCGAGCACCGCGGCGAACCGTTGGCGAAACTGAGCCGCACCGAAGCGCTCAGCCCAGGCCCGCTGGCGCTCCGGCGGCAGCTCGCGCCAGAGCTGCTGCTGATGGAAGTGCTCGAGGGCGGCGGCCAGGCTGGCGGCGCTCTGCTGCGGGAACAGCAGGCCCGTGGGCCGGGCGACGCCTTGGCTGAGGCAGCGCACCGTATCGAGGAGGCCGCCGCCGCCAAAGCCGATCACCGGTGCGCCCGAGGCCATTGCCTCGACCGGGGCGATGCCGAAATCCTCTAGGCCGGCGAACACGTAGGCGCGGCAGCGGGCCAGCAGGCCATTCACCACCTCGGCGTCCTGGCGGCCCAGCAGGGTCACGGTTGGACCGGCCAGGGCCTGCAACCGCTGACGCTCGGGCCCATCGCCCACCACCAGCAGGGGCAGGCCGGTACGGTTAAAGGCCTCGATCACCAGGTCGACCCGCTTGTAGGGCACCAACCTGCAGAGACATAAATAGGTGTCATCGCGGGGCTGGTCAAAGCGGAAGCGCTCCAGGGCCACCGGCGGGTGCACCACCTCGGCGCGGCGGCCCCAGTAGCGGTGGATCCGTGCGGCCGTGAAGCGGGAATTGGCGACCAGCTGGTCGGGGCGCTGGCTGCTGGCCAGATCCCAGAGGCGCAGCTTGTGCAGCTGCAGGCGAATGAGGGGGCCGAGGGGGCTGCGGGCCATGGCTGATTGGGCCAAGTAGGCGTGCATCTGGTCCCAGGCGTAGCGCACGGGGGTGTGCACATAACTGACATGCAGCTGGTCGGGACTGGTCAACACCCCCTTGGCCACCAGGTGGCTGCTGCTCACAACCAGGGGATAGGCGCCCAGATCCAGCTGCTCGATCGCCAGGGGCAACAAGGGCAGGTATTGCTGCACATGGCTGATTCCCCAGGGCAAGGCCTGGATGAAGCTGGTTTGGATCGAGCGACCGGCCAGCCAGCTGCCTGGTCGGTGACTCTCGCCATCGACTAGGGCATGCAGCTGGGGCTGGCCCAGCTGCTGATCCAGCAGTTGATCGAGTTCCCGCACCACCAGCTCGGCGCCTCCGACCGAGCGGGGCGTGAACCATTCGTGCACCAGGGCCGCCGGGCCAGGGAGGGAGCTCATGGCCAGCACGCTAGGGGCTGGCTGTCAGACCGAAATAGATCACAAAAGCTGTCAAGCCGTTGCCGCGATATGCCGCCATCTCGATGCTGAGAGCAGCAATGCCAAACCATGCCGATTCGCGCGTTATTGGAAGAGGCTCTTGTGGAGCCCTCCATCGGGGAAACTCCCTGCTTCAGCTGGCATGCCACCCCGGTGGGCATTGCGGCGCTCTGGCGCCTCGGGGAGGCTCCCACCCCCCCGCCTTTTGACGATGCTCTCAAGGAAGGTCTGGCCGTGGGCCTGGACCTCAGCCGTGAGGAACGGGAATTCCACCAACTGGGAGCGGGTCTGGTGCTGTTATTCCACAGTTGAGCGGCTGCACCCCATGGGCCCGCTGCCGGCAGCCAGTGTGGCGGCAACAGGCCGATGATTTTGGCGTTGCCTAGGTGAAGACCCGGGTCGCCACTTCAACCACGGCAAAGCCGATCAGGGCCATCAGGGCCAATAGGGAACTCACCCGAGACAACGCAGAATCCCCGAACTGCCCTAATCCTAAAGAAATTCCGTAGGAGTGTCGGCCCCATGGGGGCAGGGTTGCAATTCAACACACCCAGGCCCTTTGGCCGCCAGGGAGGGTCGGCTCGAAAGGACTATGGGCCCTAGAGCTGGACCCAGCCTCCCGTCATGAACCTGGCCCAGGCCGGCGCCCAAAGGTTCGGCTTTCAGGCCCTGACCCAGCAAGACGCCGCTCTCGTGATCATGGCCGCAGACGTTCAGGCCCTCAGTCTGCGATCAAGGCCCAAGCTCTAGTCGCCCTGGCGACCGCATTCCAGCGAGCTGAGGCCATAGAACTAACCGAAACGCTTGGTTAGGAAGGCGTCTGGTTCCCGCCAAAGCCAATCAGCTCAGGATGGGCGTCAAGCCAAGGGCTGAGTTGCTGCCGCAAGCGGGCCAGGAGTTGCAGTAAACGGGGGTGGTCTGCAAACTGTCGCTTTACCACAAGATTATCGCCAACACTCAGCGGCAGCTGCAATGGTAGAAAATACTGGGGCTGGGGATAAAAGCCAATCGAAAAGATCGAGGCGTATCCCACAAGTATTTCCGATTCCCAGCGCCCTTCCCATTTGTCACGGTTGTAACGGTTGATCCTGGATGGAGAATTCCACAGGCCAATGGCTTTTAAGCAGGCCTCGAATTTTGGGAATGCCCCATCCGGTAAGGCGAGCGAAGGAAACTGGCTCACCAGCTCAAAGCTCAGTTCCTCGCCAGCGTTCAGCAGGGGATGGTTGGCGCCGACGACAAGCCGAATCGGGTGCCGCAAGAGTGGAAAGGAGGCAAATTCCGGGTCATCGTCATCGGGTACATCGGGATAGGAGCCAATCCAGGCATCGATGATGCCGTCCCGCAGCAGGGCCTGCGGTTGCTGCACATTCATGAAATCATGATTTCCAGCCAGCCAGCCATCAGGAGCGGGCTCAAGATAGGTTTTGCTCGACCAATACATGGCCTCGATGCGCAGGGCCCGGCCGCCAAGCCAGCGGTGGTGCTGATGCACGACCCGCTCAAGATTCAGTAACTTGGCATCGCCTTTGAGGTGCCACTCGCCACTTGTCTTGGCGGCGTGCACGTCAAAAATAGTTTCACAGCGATTGATGTTGCGGCTGATTGTCGATTGATGGAGGCCCAGTTGCCTGGAAGCAATAGCGCCTGAACGCAACCACAATACGCCATCCAAAGACGCCAATGTATCAACATCAACCACGACGGGACTCAGTCAGCAAAGAATTAATAGAGGCAACTTTACGTCAAGTCTCTGCCCTTTTTGGTGGCCATCTCTAATTAATGCAAAATCTGCATCGCGCTCGACCTAGGCCGTCCCAGGCAGGAGTGGGCTGGGTCGGGCCGCTTGCCCTGGCCCTCAGGCTTTCGACTGCGGCTAAGCCCCGGGCCCGGAGGCTTGCCAGCTGCTGTCTCTGGGCCAGGGATGGGCGGCGCATCCAGCTGGGTCAGGGCTGTCGTGGGTTTTGGGGCGACTGCGCTAGCCGCTCCAGCCTCCATAGACGGCGATTGGCCGGTCTGTCAGGACTTGAGCGGGCAGGCCGCAAGGCCAACTGCTGGTTCGGTGAGTTGGCGGGCGGGACCGGCTGCAGCCTCCTTAGAACTCCTCGTCCGATTTCGCTTTCTGCAATGCCCCGGGCCTGACTTGTATTCATGGCTGACAGCCACGCTGTGGCCCATGGATTAATCATTTCAAGCAAAGAAAGTAGCTTGCCGCACAGTCCCGTTGGTGCTCGCGGGCTACTCTTATTAAACGGCGCACTATGGGCGCTTCAGTTTAACAATTCAATCTCAGTGCGCCCCTCAACCTACGCATCGGCTGCCGCTATTCTAAGGAAATCAGCCAGTTTATTTGAGTAACAATTTCCCCGTCCCTTGGCGATTGCGGAGCTGGCAAGTCAATGCCATGTCAGTCCCAAAACCCTCACGAAGGTCTTTGCGGCCATTGTCGGTGAAGCGCCAAAGACAACCATCAAGCGCTGGCGGCTAAAAAAGCTAGCCCATTCGATTGTCCGAAGGCCCGACGAATCCCTGTTGTGGCATGGCGTCGAGACTGGCATCACCTTTACACGCTTAGATAAGCGACTCTTCCTGGAAATGTACAGCCAAGATGTTTGCAGTTTCAAGCGAACTTGTCAGCCGATACTGCGGCAATCCCGATCCCTGGTGCCTTGGGAGGAGGTTTGTGATGCCACTCGCGAGATTGAACTGATTATCCAGGCCAGTGGTTGTCAACATTCTGAGCCTTTAGATGCTGGCGCATAGTCGTCGATCGATCCAGCTGCAGTGGCTTACGGAGTTCAACAGTGATTTTTGAGTATTAGGTTCTCTACCAAAAGGTTCAAGCCACAGTCATTGAAATCTGCCGCAGGTGGTAACCGCAATTCCCGTAGCCACTCCACTAGAAAGCGGCGATCCCGCATCGCCACTGCCAATTCGTCCATGTCCAACCCGCCATAGTCTTCGCGCCGGATCGTGCGCTGTAGATCCTCTAGCTCAACACTGATCGCCCGATAAAGAGCGTATTCGCGATCCGTGAGTTGGGCAATCGTTTTTCTAAGGGTTTCAGCCATACTCGATTCGTGTCGGCCTAGGGATGGGTGTCCAGGCGGCTCCCCAATCACGAGCATTGCTCTGCTCAGGCCCCATCACTTCCCGCTTTTTACAACTCTTTAGTTTAGGACGCCTTAACACTAGCCGCCTGATCCGCTGGGATATTGCGGTATCTTTGCTGCATTTGGGGACCGTCGATGCGCTGCTGCTTGCAGCAGTGAACTCCTTGCCTTCCCCCTTTGCGGGTCCGCCAAGGCCATGGAGATCAAGGCACTTAGCTCGATATCCCAAGAACGACCACGTCAGCAAGATCCAGCCTGAAGGCTCAAGGAAGAATCTTGCGCCTCCATCAAGTCAAATATCATTGATGCATTGGTCTAGCCCCTACCTCAGCGGTTTCTCCCAGCGGTAAGCTCAAACTTGGGGCCCGATGATCGCAGTCACACGGCGCCCTAATCCGTTCCCTCGCCCCTTGGTCTAGAAGCGATGGACTTGCTTGTTATGGTCTTAGGAGAGGGAGAGCGGTGATTGTTGATGGGCCGCCTGGCCTCGCTCCACCCACCAATGGGGGCACTGTTTGCCTTGCACCCGGGGGGCCGTGATCACGGCCCCCCAGACCCGGCAGACGCCTTCGCCGCCATGGTGCATAGAGAAATTGGCGCAGGAGGAGCAGTTACGGAGCAGGCCGACCATCAATTCTTAAGAGAATCTGCACGAGCCTAGGAGCCTGTCGCGCATAGATCCGCGCCAGCTTCTCCACAGACGCCCCAGAATCTGCCCAGAACGTAGTAACTGCAATGGATCTGGGCGAGAGAATGGGGCATGCAAAAGCTCAAGACCTTCCGCCCCTGGCACCCGGAGCAGAC
>CAMAPJ010000095.1 GCA_945860085.1 Synechococcus sp. UW140
CCACAGCCGGACCAAAGCCAATCGCCCCAGAACCGGCAGGGCCCCGCAAAAGATGCCCCACTCCTCGGCCGTTGCAAGGATCAGGCCGGGCCGCTGCGCGGTCCTTGCAACAGCCTGCGGGGTGAGGCGCAAGAGCGGTGTCCCACGCCGTTTCTTCCATGGCAATCAGCAAGGCCCCCAGCTCCGAAATCCGTGCCCTGGTGATGCATGTCTATCCCGATGGCATCAAGGCCTTTGGCCATGAGCGCCTCGATGTCCCCCTGGGCCGCCGAGGTAAGCCGGTCAAAAAGGTCCGTTTCATGCCCATGGCCAAAGCCCATGAGCTAGCCCGCAAGCTGCAGGGCAGGGCGAATACCACCATCTCGGTGTTCTAGGTCCAGGGGGCCTTCGGGCCCCTTTTCCCTTGACTGGGAACTGGCAACCCATTGGGCTGGGCCTCTCGCTCACCCCACCAAAACCGGCGGCGGCCCTCCTCAGCTTGCGCGGCGGGCCAAGGGCTGACGCGAGGCGCTACGCGCCCCTTGTCCTCGCCGCGCCGGGCTAGGTGGTCCTTTGCCTGCCTCCGCCATGGCAAGTCCGCTGTTTGTTCGCTCCACCCCCAAAGGGATCTGTTGGCGTGTGGCCCTGGTGCCTTCTTGTTCCGGGCGCTGGCTCGAGGTCGAGATCAGCAAGGTTGGCCAGCGGGGTCTGCTTCGCCAGCAGCGGGCGCTCTGGGATCTCTCTTCCACCAGCTGGGATCGGGGCCGGCCGCCTCTGGGGCTGCCTAAAGCTGTTGAAGCCCAGCTGGAGCAGGCGCTCGTTCAGCTCGATCGCCAAGGCCCCTCTGGTGGTTGGCAGTTCCGGTCTGAATCCAGGCCCAGAGCGGTTGCACCCATTCGGCGCCGTTCGCACCATCTCTCAGAAGCGATCGGCGGCGGTCGCCGGGCCCTGCCGGCCCTGGTCCTCGCTGAGCTGATCACCCCATCCAGGTTCAGGCCGGCTGGGGCCCTGCTAGCCAAGGCTGCCTAGGCCGCAAGTTCCTGGGCAGCCGGCTAATCCTGGCTGCCCTCCAAATCGCAAAGAGGGCTCTCCCCCCCCTAGCCCCTGGGGCCCGCTGGCTTACGGGCGTAGCTGGCCAGGTACAACTCGCTGGCACTCATCGCCTGCAGGTTGGTGGCCTGGCCATTGCCGTCAAATTCGGCGATCACCGTCGATGGCCCCAAGCCGCCCCGCTGGTTGAACAAAAACCCCAGCACTGGGTGGGTGCGCAGGGTTTCGACATGGCTGGCGGCATCGAGGTTGCCGTGGTCGCCCAGCAGCACGTTGCCCTTGGAATCGATCGGTTCGAGCACATCCCGGCCATTGCTGCCGGTGGTGAGGCGGAACTCCGAGCCCACCTGCTTTTGGAAGATCTCAAAGAAGGAACCCCGGTTATCGCCACCGGCGCGGCCCTCGGCATCGAGGAACAAGCGCTCCAGCAGGCGCTCCTTGCGCAGGTTCAGCACTTCGGCCTGGGCCTCGTCCCGTTCTTTAGCGGCGGCCCGCACCTTGCGTTGGGCGGCGGCCTCCAGCTGGCGTTCGCGGCTGGCCAGTTCCCGCTCCAGTTCCACCTTTTGGCGTTCGGCGTCTTGCAGGCGCTCGTATTCGTCGGGGTTGATCTTGGAGAACTCCTGCAGCTGGCGCTTGAGGACGCGAATGTCATGCTCCAGCTGGTTGGTCTTGCGCCGTTCGGCCTTGAGGGCTTCTGGCACCTCGGGGCCCTTGGCTTCCGGCAGATCTACCGGCAGGTCGTCGTCGGCCTCCAGGTCATCGTCGTGGTCACTGACTGGGTCATGCCCATCAAGAGGATCGGCGTCGGTGCCAGGGTCCTGGTTGGGCCATTGCTGCGGTTGGTCGTAGCGCTGAAGGGGCTGCACAACAGGGTCAGCTGCGCCCAGGGCACTGAAATTGAAAAAGCGGCTCATCGGTCCACCCATCACGGCTGTGGTGTTGCAGGTCCCCCATCCGGGCTGGACCTACGGGGGCTATTGCCAGGGACGAGCAAATGGGGGCAGCTGCCTACAACTCCGCCAACCCAACTACACCCCGAGGAGGCGACAGCACCCAGCCCCGCACCGACAGCAGATCGCCCGGTTCGACCTGGGGCACCAGAAGGGGCAGTCCCACCGCCAACGCATCCGCCACCCCGATCACAGGCAACTGAATCGTCACCCCCGCTGGCAACGGCGCCGACGCTGGATAGCGCGCCAGCTGGGGGTTGAACAAGCGCAGGGCGCTGACCGTTTCCTGCTGGCGGCCCGCCAGGTTGGCGAGGGTGTCGCCATTTGCCACCAGGTAGGGGAGCGACTGCATCAAGGCGGAATTTTCCTGGCGCAGGGCTCCGGTGCTGGTGCCGTACCTCCCCGCCAGCAGGTACAGCGAATCCCCCTTCACCGCTGTAATGGTCTTGAGGTCCTGCAGCTCCGGGTTCACCTGGCGCAGAGCTTCTGTGGTGGTGCCGTAGCGAGCAGCCAGCACCTCCAAGCTGTCGCCGTAGCCAATCACCTGCACCCGGTTGGGCTTGATCGCCACCGTGATCGCCTCCCCCAACTCCGCCTGCACCAACGCTCCAATCCCGCCGGGGCCGTAAGCCGCCCCCACCAGCAGCAGCGACACTCCCGCCAGCACGGCCCGCGGTTGATCCGGCAACGACCCAGGAGTCGTCAGGCCGTTCAGGTCGCCAAACCAGCAGAGGCCGTCTGCCGGCACCTCGATCGTTGAGCGGAGGCCGGCATCCGGTTGGTCCAGCACGGCCCTAAGGCCCGGCTCCTGCCAGGGCAGCTCCGTCGCGAGCCAGTCCCAGGGCTCCGTTGTCCTTGCCGGCAGCAAGGCCGCCCGACACAGATAGCCCTCACACAGGATGTCGCCGGTATCGATCCCCGGGCCGTTGTCGCGGCTGGAGATCAGATCCATTTGCTTCAAGGAGACCTCCCAAGCCTGGCGGGCGATTGGCTTGGCAGTCACGGCCCCCGGGTAATCCAGCTGGTGCAGCAGCAGGCGGGCATTCGCCACTCCCTGCAGGGCCAACGCTGCCGGCAGGGACTGGCCCATCAACTGCGCTCCATCAATCCCTGGAACCGCGGCGGCGCCTGGGGTTGCCACACCCGCAAGCCCGGCAGCACAAGCAGCAACGCCTCTATTTGCTGGCGCCGCTGGGCCGCCAGGCTGGGGCCGGTGCTCTCGGGCAGGGCGTATTCGGTCGCTACCTCCTCGATCAGCAGCTCGGTGGCGAACTCGATCACATCCAGCTTTCGTTTCGGCAGCTCGGCTGGCACGGGGCCAGCGGCCCCCTTGCGGCTGGTCTTGATCACCACCGGCTCGGCAGCCACCGGGGAGCTGGCCAGTTGCTGGTCGATCGCGGCGATCCGCTCCAGGCACCCCACGGCGACGGCGATGCCTGCCGGGTAATCGCGCTCCAGTTCCGCCATCGCTCTCCCGATCGCCCCGATCGAGGCCGCAATCACAGGGATTCCCAGGGCAAAACGGATCGTCTCCAGGTCCCCGGCCCGCCAGCTGCTCACCGTTTCACCAGTCATGGCCTTGCCCCGAGCGGGGCAGTTAGCCCTAGCCCCACCGGGTTCACCTGACCCGGCGCCGCGCTGATCGCCAGCTGCTGCCTGAGCTCATCGCGGCTGATTACACCCCGGGCCTCCAGCTCCAACCACTCGGCCACGCTCGGCTGGGGCCGCACCGGCGGCGTCATCGGAGTCACGCTGAGCGAGATCCCAGCGCCGGGAGTCAACGTCTCGCCGCTCTGGCGGCACCAGTGGCCCAGCAGCGAGGAGAAGATCGAGCTCTTTTGGGTCGCCAGCGATTGCAGCAAGGCGTAGGCCTGGCCGGCGCACAGCGAAATCTCTGTGTCACTGCGACCCGCACCTCTGTTCTGGGTTGGCACCAGGGCGTCGCGGTGCATGGTTTCATCCAGCAGGGTCAGATAGGCCCGATGTTCCGCCAGCGACTGGGCCCGGATCTCCTTCCACTGAAAATCGGCCCCCTCCGGCAGGTCCATGAACGTGCTGGTTGAGAGGGTGAGCTGTTCCGGCTGGCGGCCGGCACCGTCTTCGTCGCGCTGGTAGCCGAACTGATCGACCAGGCCGGTACGCACCCCCACCGGTAGGGCGCAACGGGAGAGGAGGTCTTCGTAGTCGCTCTTGAGCCGGTAGTGGTTGAGGTACTGGTTGGCCAGGCCCAGGTGGGGCAGGTCGCCCTCGCCAAAGGCCGCCCCATCGGCGGCGTACCAAACCGCTGGCAAGTGCTGCTGGCATTGGAGCACCAAGGGCCGGCCGATTCGTTCGGCCCGGTAGCCGGCGGGTTCCGTTTGGCTGGGCAGGGCCCGGTAGGTACTGAACTGCAGGCCCCCCGGTTGCAGCAGGACTTCCCGGTAGATCCAACCCTCCGGGGACTCGGGCTGCTCTAGAGGGGATCCCGGACCAAGCAGGTGAACGGCTACCCCGCCAGCCAGCTGCGGGTCGGGTCCCTGGGTTTGGGATTGGTTCTGACTGCTCCGCTCCCGCCAGCGGATCCGTTGCGGCAGGCCGTCGCCATTGGCCAGCTGCCAGTCGAGACAATCGCGCCGAGGCACCAAGGCAAGCCGCGGCAAGGACAACCGATCACCCCGCCGGATCGCTTCTTGGCGGTGCCCTTCTGAGGGCCAGCGGTGTTCTGCCGGCAGCACAAGCACCAAGGCCCCGCCATCGCGCAGCACCAGCAGGTCGGCCAGGAACAAGAACACGCCCAGGTCTGTCCCGAGGCCATCCACATCGCTGAGCACCCCAGCCAGGGAACCCGGGAGGTCCCGCCACTGCACCGAGGCCAGCATCCCGGCGTAGGTGCGCAGGGCATCGCGGAAGAACCCACTCGGCCGGGCATTGGCTAGCCGTTGCCGGTAGGCCGCTTCTGGCTCCTTGCTGCCCTGGGGTAGGTAAAGCCCACGTCGCGACTGGCCACCGGTGCCATCGAGCAGGTTCCAGCAGTCGGCCACCAGCTGTAGCCGCTCCTGCAACGCCATCAGAGTGGGATGGGGCTGCCAGGGCAGGGGGCCTCCCAACCCTTGGGCACGCTGCTCAGCCGCCTGGGCCTGGAGCACCTCAGGACTCAGCGCCCGCCAGCGGTTGCGGCGGCGTGGGCGGCTCGGGTTGCTGCGCGGCAACGGGGCTGGGGTGGCTGGGGGCTATTGCCAGGAGAGGAAGTAACTGGAACAGGCCCCGATTCATCCGCCAGCAGCGACGGCTTTGATATCGATGTGCTCTACGACATCTCACCAATCTGGAATCTGACGACGCAGTATCAGAACCCCTAATGCGAAATCTGAGCCCGTACTAATCACCGGCAACGTGGCATGCGACGCCGCTCGGTGCCGTCCAAGCCGATCACGTGCACGTCGGCATCGGTGAGCTCAAAGATCGCTCTCTGCTCAAAGCGATGTGCGATCGCCAGAGCCTCAGCGAGCTGCAAGCCGCTGATGGCCCAACTGGCTTCCGCCCAGGGGCCACTGCAGGATTTGCCGAGCACCTCGATGTATTGCGCCTCTGGAGCGCGCATCTGCAGGTAGCGATGCAGAAGACAATGACGCTCCCTATTGACGTCATCCTCCAGAACACGCTCATGGGGGTTCTGGGCTGTGATGACATGCACAGGTGCCGGAAGCGGAAGCACGGCCGCCCCTCTGCCGGCCCAAACCTGCCTGCGATCATCCAGGCCAACGATCTCTGTGGCGGAGAAGGCATCCCAGACATGCTCACGATCGTCGAGCAAGCGCCGGAGTCTGCCCATGAGCTGCTCCAATCCGTCGATGCGCTCCACCGCTACGGGGAGATGGCTCGAGAGCGAGAGGATGCTGCGGCCATGGGCCAGGTGGTTACGCAAAGTCACCAGGCCGCCCGTCGTTCGCTCAAAGGCGGTCCGGCTCTCAAAACTGAGGGCCTCGCGCAGAGTCTTGAGTGCACCCACACGGTTCAACAACATGGCCAGCGACCAGTCGCCGGGCTCACCGGGCAGTCCCGGTTCATCAGGCAGCGGCTGATGACTAAAGGATCCGTACAGACGCCTCAGGCCATGCTCGAAGCCCAGCAAACGCGCCAGCAGATAGGCACTCACCACGGGGCTGGCCAGGTCATGGCGCGTAAGGATCCCGATCAGGGTTGGGCCGGAGCGGACCAACAACCACTGCCGCTGAGCCAGTGCAGCCAGGGCCTGCTGCATCGGCGCTGCCCCGTCCAACCAATGCCCATCGGGTGTGGCAATGGCCAGCTCTGCAACACAGCGATCGGGAGACACCCCCTGCAGAGCGCTGAGCAGCACAACCTGTGTCCCGGCCGAGTGGGCCAGGGGGGCCTGGTCAAAGTCGTTGAGCTCCATCCAGACGCGCACCTCCCCAACAGGTTCGCTGGGTTCTGGTGCCTGGATCGTGCTGCTGCAGAAATGCTCCGCCAGGAAGATCCGTCCGGCGAGGTCGTCGATCTCAGAGCTGCGCTCCAGCATTGCGGTCAGAGTCAGCCAGGCTGATCATGCCTTAGTTGAGGCGTTGTGCAGAGAACTTGCCGCTGGCGGCAGCTGCTTCTGGCCCTGATCGTGCCAGCCGCCTTTCTGGCGTCGCCGCAGACCGTGAAAGCGGCTGATGGCTATTGGCTCGATCAATACAACGCCCTGTTGTATCTAGCCTCGTTCAGGCTGGACTCCGAGCTGCAGGCGATGCGCCAGCAGGGGGCCGGCGTGGTGATGGTCCATGCAGACTCCCTACCGGATCCGTTGCTGCGTTGGATTGCCTGGCGGGCACGGCGTGCCGGCCTGCAGCCGGTTGCCTGGATCCAGCGGCCCACCCCGGCCAACCTCAAGCGGGTGGGAGCCCTGCGCAGCTACAGCGCCCTGCAGGTGGATGACCACTTCTTTGCCCAGCCGCCTGTGGCGCTATCAACGTTGAAAGCAGGTCTTGCCCCCAGGCAGCTCTGGTGCTCGTTCCAGCCCGGCCAGTATTCATGGCGGGCCGCTCAGAACTGCGACCACGTCGACATCCAGGTCTACCGTCAAGGCTGCAGTCCCACTGTTGCCAGCGCCTACCAGCTTGGGGTTGCCGGACGAGCCGATACGGCTATAGCCGTGTATCACAATGGATCTGCCGCGGACGATCGCCGCTTGCCGTGCTTTCGCAGAGAGATTGGAGCGATCGGCAATCGGCTGTTCGTGTTCAAGTGGAAGAACCCCGAGCATTGGCTCACGCCGATCACCCGGGGCCTCTGGCAGACGCTGTCGCGACTCCGGTCCAGCTGAACCTCAACCCGGTTTCCATCCATAGGTTCAACAGGGCTGGTCAAGACCGCAGCTGCTTGTGATCAGTTCGCCGGAGCTGCCGAGCAAGAACTTCTGCTGCGATCCACTTACCTGCATCCAGGCACCTGCAGTACGCCCCTCGAAAGTGACATGTCGCCGATCTGGATTGAGGCCTCGCTGGTCGTACCAGGTGCGCTCGCGTCGGGTCCAGCTGAGGAAGCCTTTGGCTCCGAATCGCTTGAGCTCATCTGCGGCCCAATCCTCAGCCAGCTCGCGTCTGTTGCAGAAGGCTCTCGGCACCTCCCTCAACCCATAAACCGCAGGCATGTAGCGAATGGTAAGGAAGGGTTCGATCGGTTCATCCGCCCAGGTCTCCCAAGCAACGCGTTCACGCTCAAGCTGCTCTAGGGCTTCGGCCTGATCAAGCTCGAGGCAGCGGCGCAGATCCGTTGGATCGGGCTGGAGCTCAGTGATCAGCTTCTCGAGCCAGTAATCGCTGATCGGCTCTCCCAGCTCAAAGGCACGGATCACGCTGCCAACCTTGGAGACGTTGCTGGCTCTAAGGCGAGCAGCCAGTTGAGCGGGCCTGAGGCCCCGCTGCAGCCGCAGGGTGGCGAGAAGGCGCGAGAGGTGGCTGCTACTACGAACACCGGTGGACATGACGGATCGGGGGTGGCGTTCCTGCTCATCAACCCCTCGGGGTTCCAGGATTGACCACCTTGCCCAGCAGGAACGGACGGCAGGTTGGTGACCGGCAATCCCCTGGAGGATTGGCGCCGGTGCTCGGGATGAACGGAGCGAACTCCTAAAGACAAGGTATGTGTCTTGAGTGCTCCTGTGTGCAAGCCTCGTGCGAATGACAGGTCAAAGACGATTGTGGAGCAGGCGCTCAAAGGTCCTGTGGTCGCTTAGCGACCAGTACCCCACGATCAAAGGTGAGAAAAAGCTGCGCGTCACACAACGGGCAGCGCGACCAAGAGCAGGTATCACTGCCATCACGACAGAACGTGGCTTGATCCTCCCCATCAAAGCCCGGTGGAGCGGGGTCCCCGACGATATGCAACACCTGCTGATAGGTCATCCCGGCTTTCAACCTGGCGGCATTAGCGGCAGTAACCGGGCTGCCTGGATCAGGGATCGCAGAGAACAACAAGGCCATGGTGGCCAGAGCCGCAAAGCTCACCGGCACCATCAGATCAGAAGAAGACATCCCATCAGCGCTCCGGAGGTCTGGCGCCGATGATCAGCCCCCCTACGGCAATCAGGTTGGCGAGCAGAAACCAGGTGCCTTCAGCGAAGACGTTGATTCGGTGGCGCAACTCCACCTGCTCCTGGCGTTGCTCGACTGCGTTGATTAAGGCTGCGTAATCAGGAAAAAGAGCGACCCCAAACAGTACAGACAGCGAAGCTCCGTACACAACAACTAGGCGTGGAATAAAGCGCTTCATCGTGAGATATCGGAATGACTACAATCAGCTTGTACCTCCTCTTGCAACTGGGCTAGCAGTCGCTTTGAACCAGGACTAGAAGTTCGCGCGTAGGCGAGATGGGAACGGCTGATGTTGCAGGTGGTGGTTGCCGCGTCAGCGGCAAGTTGATCGGTAAAAAAGTCAAGGTGAGCCTGAGCGTATTCACTGCACTGTTCTGTACCGCGAATACTGCCGTCGCGAACGTCGCGCCAGCAGGAGGCGACCGCCCACTGCTCCTGATGGTCCTGCCCGAAGCCATCCTCTGATGGCGAGGTGAGCAGTAGCCAGACAAACCAGGCCACCGCAGCAAAGAGAGAAAAGCCAGCCGCGGCAGCCAGGGCCACGACCAGCTTGAGCCAGGGATTCATCAGCTGTTTTGGTGCTTGACGAGGCAGTACCGCTCATCAAAGCGCTGCACGGCATAGCGCGCCTCGGATGCAGGCAGCATCGACTTAGCCATCGCCAGCGCGGACGCCTGGTTTAGGCACGCGGCGTCAGCCACCCCGAACAGGGCCAGGGTGAGCGGATTGGCCTTGACCGCGTCGTAGTCGATGCCGGCCTTGAGCTCGCTGTTGAGGGTATTGATCCAGCTACGGCGCGCGATCTCGCTGTTGCCGTTGGCGCGGCTGGCGAGAGGAACGGCTATAAGGCCGACCAATAGACCAGCAGCAGCAGCTGGGAGAATGGTCCTGAGGTTCATGGGAGCAGGCCGGTGGGCCATGGCAGATAGGCCAGCCAAAGCTGACCGCAGAGACCGCAAACCAGATCCCGTCTCCTGCGAAGGACGAATACGGGAGTCGGTGGGAATGCTGACGACAGCACGGCAGCCTCAATGGAGACACACCCCCGTTCCCTGATCGCGGTTTACCGGGAAGCCCTGGCATCGCGTCACTACGCCCGGCGGACCATCGGAACCTACGAACGCTGGCTGCGGCGCTTCCTGCGCTTTCACCAGCTGCGGCACCCGCGGGAGATGGGCAGCCTGGAGATCAATGCCTTCCTCACGCACCTCGCGGTAAACGAGCAGGTAAGTGCGTCCACGCAGAACCAGGCCTTAGCAGCACTCCTATTTCTCTACAAGCGTGTTCTGGAGATCGACCCCGGCGAACTTGATGGGGTCGTAAGAGCGCGCC
>CAMAPJ010000096.1 GCA_945860085.1 Synechococcus sp. UW140
GCGCCGGAGCTCTACAAGAACCCGGCCGTCTTCTTCGCGAACACGCACCCCACCAGGGGACTGCGCGACCTGTTTTTGGCGGTGGTGGACCGCCTCACCGGCTCCGGCAGTCAGCTGGGCAGCATCCTGCGGCTCGACACCAGCTATGGCGGCGGCAAAACGCACGCCCTGATTGGCCTTAACCACATCCTGACGGCCGCCGAACAAATTCCGAATCTGGCGGAGTTCATCGATCCAGCCCGCCTGCCCAGCCAGAAAGTCACCGTCGCGGCCTTCGACGGGGAGAACGCCGACCCGATGAACGGCCGGCGGATGGCAGGCGACATCTTGGCCTTCACCCCCTGGGGTGAGCTGGCAGTGCAGCTGGCCGGGCCTGCGGGCTACGAGCGCATCCGCAACAGCGACCGACTTGGTGCCGCACCTCCGGGAGCGGAAACGCTGCGGGAGCTGATCGGCGAGCGGCCGGTGCTGATCCTGATCGATGAGCTCTCGATCTACCTGCGCAAGATCAAGGGCCCAGCGGCTGGTCAGGCGGCTGAGCAGCTCACCCCTTTCCTCACCGATCTGATCAAGGCGGTGAACTCCTCACCCCAGGCGGTGCTGGTGTTCACCCTGGCCCTGGGCAAGGGCGGGCAGTCGGTGGACGCCTATGGAGAGGAAAACCAGCGAATCGATCGGATTTTTGCCGAACTGCAGTCGGTCACGGGCCGGCAGATCACAGCCCTCACACCCACCAGCGAAGACGAAACGGTGCAGGTGTTGACCCGGCGCCTGTTCGAGTCGATCGACCGCAGCCGGGTGGAGGAGGTGGTGCAGGCCTACCAGGAGATCTGGAGCCGCACCGCCGAGGCCCTGCCGCCGGTGGGGCAGAGCGATGACCGAGCTGCCAATCTGCGCAAGGGCTATCCGCTGCATCCGGAACTGATCGACACCCTGATGCAGAAGACCTCCACCCTGGAGAACTTCCAGCGGGTGCGGGGCATGTTGCGGCTACTGGCCCAGACGGTGGGCCAGCTCTGGCGTGAGCAGCCACGGGGCGTCACGGCCGTCCATCTCCACCACATCGATCCGGGCAACGAGCGGATTCGGCTGGAGCTTTCCACCAAGCTGGGGCTGCAAGCCTTCATTCCGGCGATCCGGGCGGATGTGTCCACCACACCGGAAGAAGGAGGCAAGGCCCTGTCCCAGAGGCTGGATGCCCAGGAATTCACAGGAATGGAGCCCTATGGCTCCATGGCAGCTCGCACGGTGCTGTTCCACTCCCTGGCCTTCAACGAACCGCTAAAGGGCCTCAGCCGCCTGGAGCTGAACTACAGCCTCTATGCCCCGGCTGTGGATCCGGCCTTTGTCGACAAGGCAGTGCGCCTCTTGCAGGAGGAGTCGGAGTATCTCGACGACAGCGGCACCAGCAAGCTGCGCTTCCTTACCGACGCCAACCTCAACCAGATGGTGAGGAAGCGAGAGGGGCAGTTCGATCTGGAGAGCGTGCGTGAGGAGCTGAACCGGCGCATCGGCACGATCTTCGCCAAGCAACGGCTGGAGCCTGTGCTGTTCCCCTCCAGCCCAGCTGATATCCCCGACGACACGGATGGCCCCTATCTGGCGGTGATCCACTGGGAAGGCCACACCGTGGAGCAGGCAAATATCCACCTGCCGGAACTGGTGGTGCGGCTGTTCAAGGAGAAGGGCGACAACGCCAATGTGCGCCTGAACCGCAACAACCTGGTGTTCGTCTGCGCTGATGCCCTGCAGGTGGACGACATGCTGCGCAAGGCCCGCACCTACCTGGCGCTGCAGCAGATGCAGCAGGGGGATCTGTTCGCCAGCCTGCAGTCGCACCAGCAGGATCAGGTGAAGGAGCGCTACGGCCAGGCGCAGCAGGGCTTCGCCCTGGCGGTGCAGCAGTGCTACCGGCATGTGTTCTATCCCGAGCGGGGCCAGTGGCCCGAGGTGCCCCTCACCCATGCGGCCATCACAGTCACCAGCGCCAGCAGTGAGCCTGGGGTGGGTCAGAAGCAGGTGGAGCGGGTGCTGCGGGAAGCCCGAGAGCTGGTGTTGGCGGAAGATGCGCCGCCGGCCCCGAACTACATGGCCGACAAGACACCCCTGAAACGCATGGGGGTGATGAGCACGCGGGATCTGCGCAACGAGTACTACCGCGATCCGGCCCTGCCGATCCTGCTGGGGGATGAGGTGCTCAAGAAGTGCCTGCGCATGGGCCTGGATCAGGGCCTGTTCGTCTACAAAGAAGGAGATCGCCTCGAAGGCCAGGGCCTGCCGCCGGGAACGCTCTCAATCACTGAGGACGCAAAGATCTTCACGATGGACAAGGCGCTGGAGTTGAGCGTCTGGCCGCCGAAGACCGCAACTCCAGCTGGTGAGCCTGGCGTTGAGCAGCCAACCGTGTTTGGAGGGGACGGCGGAACAACTCCGGTGGCCGGAGAGGGAGAGACGGGAGCCGCTGTTCAGGTGGGGCTTGGCTCCACCAGCACCAGCAGCGGCGGAGCAGGCGTTGCACCACCCGTAGGCCCTGGGGTGATCGAGCGCACCGACAACGTGAAGACAGCCCTCACCCAGCTGGCCCAGCAGGTGAGCAGCTCGGGCAAGGCGATAAAGACCCTCACCTGGCGGATGAACAGTGGCGATGGCTTCCTGCCGATGGCCTTGCTCAAGGCCGAGCCTGGCGCCACGGTGCGGGTCGAGATGATGGAAGGGGGCTGGAGCAGCGGCGACGGCAGCGCCGAGTGGAGCTTCGATTTCAACGGCACGCCTGAGGAGGCCGCCCACCTGCGGGGCTTCATCGAGGGCCAGTGGCGGCGAGGCGGGGAGAAGTCGCTCGACATCACCTACCAGCTGAGCTACGAACCCCCATTGCGCTGGGACGACAACGGTGAAGGCTGGATCGCTCGCCTCACCCGGGCAGGCCTCAGCGCCCAGACCGCCACGATCCGCCTGGAGCTGAGCACAGCTACCGAGGGTCAGCCATGACCCAGGCCATCACCTCAGGCCGGCCGGCCTACGAACTGCGCAGCAAGCAGCGCGGCCCCAGCGATCTGGAGCTGGAGGTGTGGCAGGTGCCCAGCACCGCCACCCCCGAACTGAAGGAGCCCCGTCGGGTGGCTGGCCTGGGCGGCCACAAGCTGCTTTTGGTGGAGGGTGCCGTACTGCGGCGCCTCAAGGCCGAGCAGGTGAGCCTCGGCAAGCTCAAGAAGGGCGAGGCCCGCCGGGATCCCCTCTCGGAGGATCTGGCCCTGGCGATGGGGCTGCTGTTCAAGCTGCTGGCCCCGATGCGCAACGTGGCTGGCATCGAAAACTGCGCTCGTGGCATCGATGCCATGGCCCGTGAGGAAGCGGCCTACTGGCTGGGGATGGCCATGCACCGCAAGAACCCGCGTCGGGTGCTGGCAGCGCTGCGGCTGTTGCTGAGCGCCAGCTAATGAACCTCAACGTTGTCTTTGATGTGCCTGCCCGAGTCGCCCAAGGGTTGATGAACGGTTCCCTGGAGCGGGTTGGGGGAGTGGTGCGCGATTCCTCCACCAAAGAAGTGGTGATGTGGTTGCGAGATGGAGGGTCGGAGGTCTCCAAGCTGCTTGCCCAGCCGCCACTCGCTGGCGTTAAGGCACTTGCAACGGCAAGTTCTCTACTCTCAGCAGCCAACCTTGGCGTTTCAGTGGCGGGCTTTGCAGTTGTACTGCAACAGCTCAATCGGATCAGCGACCAGGTCAAGGCCGTTGAGGCAAAAGTCGATCGTGTCAACCAAAGGCTTGATGACGGCTGGCTAGCAAAACTAAAGGCGGGTATCAATGCTTGTCAAAATGCTGTTGAACTAGAAAACCCGACATTGCGCATCCAGATGGCGGGAGATGCCATCAATATGCTTCATGAAGCGCGACATTACTTTAATCAACAAGCCATTCGCAGCTCTAAAGACGCTGAAGCTGCAAGTGCTGACTATATAGGGCTTGCCTTCGTTGCACTGGCCGCTGAAGTTCAAGTCCATTTGCTGCTTGATGAAGGAGAAAAAGCTTCCCGCACTTTGAGACAGGGAATAGAGGAGTTGCGCCCAGGCCTCACTCAGTTAATGAATGCTGTTCTTGACTGCAGCTGCCATTACATGAGGCCTGAGTTTTCTGGTGAGGTAGACCTCGACCTTTTGCTGTGGCTTCACAACGGCTTCCGCCGCATGCAACGTGGCCCTGGCGAGCGAACGATGGAGCTCACGCTAAGTGAACTGTTTGATCGTTTAAGAAAGAAGATTGGCATAGTTTTCAAAAGTACTGAGGATTGGCATGGAGAAATCCCCCAGGCTGTAGTCGATACAAGCGGAGTGCCAGAATGGTGGATTGGCCCCGTGAATCAAGGAATCGACAAGACCAAGCGTGGTCGATTTGTTCGAGAGAATCTGTCGGACGGGCTCAACAGAATTGTTGCGCTCGTAGAGTCCCACGACAGGCTTCTTGGGCAGGTTTTGCAGCTTGAAGAGATGCAGCGCCTGGGGTTGAAGCCAGCAGAGCTCAATCAACAGCTGATACTGCCGGAAGGCCAGGCTGCTGCTGTGGTGATCGATGCCCGTTGGGTCAATCAAACGGTGCTCGTATGAACAGCTCGCGCGCCTTGACCTCTGTTGGACTTGCAATGGATCTAGCTGGAGCCTTGCTGCTTTGGCGGTTTGGCCTACCTGAAGCTCTGAGGCGTGATGGGGCTATAAGCCTGATCTGCGAGCAGAGAGATGGAGCTGAAGTAGTTAAAGCCCGCCTCTACGACCGTTGGGCTACGGCTGCTCTCTGCTTGATCTCCACTGGTTTTGGTTTGCAACTCTTGGCCACCTTTCTCTAAATAACCATGACTAAACGCCTGATTGAAGAGTGGTTGCCCATCGCCGAGCTGAGTGAAGAAAGCATGCGCGAAAGGCGCTCAATGACAGCCCTGCCACCGACCTACTATCTGCATGTGTGGTGGGCGCGGCGGCCGCTGGTGGCGTCGAGGGCGGCGGTGCTGGCTTCGTTACTTCCGGCTGATGCAGATCGCAAAATCTTCATGCACATGCTCGGGATTCATGGGGATCCCGTAGCAGCAAAGAAGGCTATGGAGAAGGCCAAGCGCACAGGGATTCGAATTGACAATCCCTATGGCTATAACAGGGCTTTTCAGTACTGTCCCAGCGAAGAGGAAGAGTTCTGGCTACTGGAGGAAACGCAGAAGCTAGGGATTGAAACCCCAACCGTTCTGGACCCAACGGCTGGTGGCGGCGCGATTCCATTCGAGGCATTGCGGCTGGGTTGCAACACCCTGGCAAATGACATCAATCCAGTCGCTGTGTTGGTGCAGAAAGCCACATACGAGTGGCCGGCAAAGTTCGGCCGTGCGGTGCTTGATGAGTACAGCCGGCTAGTTCCTGCGTTTCTTCAGCGGCTGGAGGACCGGCTGGCTGGTTACTTCCCGCAGCACAAGGCACCGGATGAGGTCGACTGTACCTACCTCTGGACCCGCACAATCCACTGTCCCTACTGCGCGGGAAAGGTTCCCCTCTCGCCCAACTGGAAGCTGGCCCCCGATGGAACCGGCGTGAAGGTGGTGCCGCACCTGGGCAGTGGACCTGGGGATAAGAGCCGTCACTGCACTTTCGAGATCGTGCGCAGCTCCCGCGATCAGAGCGGGGGCACGGTGAAGGGGGGCAATGCCACCTGCCTTTATCCCGACTGCGGCCGTGTGATCGAAGGTCAACAGGTGAAAGCCCAGGCCCAGGCTGGGGGCATGGGTGAGCAACTGTTTGCAGTGGTATTCAAGCGAAGGCTGCCCACGGAGTACACCAAGACTGGAAAGTCGAAGAAAGGAAAATGGGAACGTGGCTACCGGGCCCCCAGGCCTGAAGATGACAACGGTGACACGATTGAAGCTGCATTGGCGGAGAAGCTGCCGGAGTGGGAAGCACTGGATCTCGTGCCGAATGAAGCTCTTCCGATGGATACCGAGTCATGGACTCACGGCAATACACCTGCGCAGTACGGCGCCAAGAAATTCCTTGACCTATTCTCCCCACGTCAAATCCTATGCCATGCCACCAGCGTGGAGATCTTCCGTGAACTTGTGAAGGAGGAGATGGGAAAACAAGGGTGCTTGAGCGATTCCATGCGAGCGGCCTTGGGCTATGTAGCTATTGCGATCGACACTCTTATAAATTACAATTCCAGATCTTGCCGCTGGGACTCGACTATTCTGAGGGTTCGTTCGGTCTTTGATCGACATGACTTTGCGTTCGTCGTTTCTTATGCGGAGATGGCCGCATTAGTTCCCGGCCTTGGATATGAATGGGCATTTGAAAAAACGGCCAGATGTATTAACGAGCTGGTCGGTCTGATCGGTTTTCAGAGCGAAGCTCAAGTCGTTGAGTCTGGTCCTTTGTTCGCAACAGCTTTTTCAACGTTGCCAACGACAACAGATGCTCCGGTGGTGATTTCCTGTGGCTCAGGAGACTCCCTGGGCCACCTAGAGAAAGGCAGTGTTGATGCGGTCGTCATGGACCCGCCCTATTACGACAACGTGATGTATGCGGAGCTGAGTGATTTCTTTTACGTGTGGCTGAAGCGCACAGCGGGTGTGCTCTACCCAGAGTTGTTCATGGCACCTCTGACCGACAAGGAGAACGAGGCCGTCGCCAACCCAGCCCGCCACGAAGGCAAGAAGGGTGCGAAGGCCCTGGCCGGGCTCGACTACCAGCAGAAGATGGCCGAGATTTTCACTGAAATGCGCCGTGTCCTCAAGGATGAAGGCGTGATGACGCTTATGTTCACCCACAAGGCTACCGGCGCCTGGGACGCTCTCACCAAGGGCTTGATCGATGCCGGTTTCGCCATCACTGCATCTTGGCCAATCAATTCCGAAGCTGAAGGCTCTTTGCATATCAAAGAAAAGTCAGCCGCTAACAGCACGATTTTTCTGGTCTGCCGCCCCCGCCCTGCCCAGAAACCAGAGGACGATGTGCAGTACTGGGAAGACCTTGAGCCCCGCGTGAAAGCCGCCGTGCGTAAGCGTATCGAACAGTTCCAGGCTGCTGGGATTCGAGGCGTTGATCTCTACCTTTCATGCTTCGGCCCGGCTTTGGAAGAATTCTCCCTGCACTGGCCTATCAAGCGTGGTCAGCCCAAGCCCGTCGAAGAGAAAACCAAGAAAAGAGGTCGCGCCCAGCTCACCCTTGAGGAGCTGTTGGAGCAGGACGACCCTTATGCGGTAACTCCAGAAGATGCCCTCGATGCAGCTCGCCGCGAAGTGAAGGCCTGGCGCATGGAGAAGCTCACCTCCGGCTCCCGCCGCGCCCAGCTCGATCCCCTCACGGAGTGGTTCGTGCTCGCCTGGGATGCCTTCCAGGCACCCCAGTTCCCCTACGACGAGGCTTTGCGGCTTGCCCGCGTTGTCGGCCTCGACCTCGACAAAGATGTGGTGGGAGTGCTGGCCGAGAAGAAGGCCAGCGACCTGATTCTCTGGGACAGCTCGACCCGCGCCACCAAGGGCAAGCTCGGCGCACCCGATGGCACCAAATCCTGGATCGATGCGATTCACCACTGCGCTCACCGTGCCCGCAGCATCGACCTCAACGCCGCCAAGCAGCTGCTCGAAGACAACGGCTTGGCCAACAGCCCTGTCTTCCTCACAGCCCTGGAGGCCGTGCTCGAAGTGTTGCCCCTCTCCGCCCGCTACACCGGCTTCGATCCGGTGAAGGCCGCTGCCCCTGCCGCGTCCGACTTCGAGGCCCTGGAGAATCTGCGCCGCCTTGCCCTCGCCGAGCAAGTGCCTGCACCCAGGCAGCTGGAGTTGGTTTTGGCGGAACTGGCTGAGGCCTAAGCAGCCATGCCAGGCCTCGCCGATCACGCTTGGAAGGGGCGCTTCAGCAGCTCGATCGAGAGTCTGTTGGAGGGTTTTTATAAGCCGGCGCTGATGGACGCCAGCCGCTACTGGCGCATCACCGGCTACTTCACCAGCCGCTCCCTTCTTCAGGTGCTGGAAGGAGTGGAACAGCTAGTGGCGGCCTCACCCGATGGGATCGGGCACGGCCAGATGCGCCTGATTACAGGTGTATTCCTCAGCGAGAACGACATCGCTGCCTTGGCGGCTGGTGCCGCCGCTGAAACCGTTCTCACCGATCACCTCTTGAACCACTTCCCCTTCAAGGGAGTGGAGCCGGGCGGCCAGGGGGCCGCAGCCCTCGGGGCCGAGCTCCTGGCCTGGCTGGTGGGCCGTGGGCATCTGGAGATCCGCGTTGGGCTGCCCCTCATCGACGGCCTGATCGTTAACGACGGCGCGATCTTCCATGCCAAGGAAGGCGTGATCGAAGACAAGGACGGGCAGCGATTGGGCTTTAGCGGAAGCGTCAACGAAACCCCCAACGGCTGGACCAGCAACTTCGAAACCATCCAGACCTTCTGCTCCTGGAAGCCTGGCGGCGCTGAGACCATCGACGAGCTGGAAGCAGGCTTCCTGCGGCTCTGGGAAAACCAAGACTCCGGCGCCCGCACCTTCACCCTCCCCGAAGCAATCCGCCAGCAGCTGGCCATCTTCCAGCCGACGGAAGGGGTGCCCCGTCGCCTCAAACCTTTCCTAAAGGATCTGCCTGCGCCTGAGCCAGAGCCCGTTTTTGAGAGCGTCCACGACATCGATGAACGGCGCCGCATCATTTGGAGCTACGTGCTCCAGGCCGCCGCCAGCAATCTGCCCGGGGCCGAACGGGTCGGTGAAGGCACTAGTGCCGTCACCCCTTGGCCCCATCAGCAGCGGGCCTTCCAGCGTCTCTGGCAGCAGTGGCCGCCCAGGCTGCTAATCGCCGACGAGGTGGGCCTCGGCAAAACAGTGCAGGCCGGTCTGCTGCTGCGCCAGGCCTGGTTGAGCGGCCGTGCCCGCCGCATGTTGGTGATGGCGCCCGCGTCGGTGCTCAAGCAGTGGCAGCGGGAATTGCGCGAAAAGTTCGGCCTTGACTGGCCCATCTACAGCGGCAAGTCACTCGACTGGCAGCCCACCCGATTCCGTCCGGCTGGGCTCTCCCGTCAGGTGGAGCGAAGCAGCTGGACTGCAGAACCCTTTGTGCTGGTCTCCAGCCACCTGATGCGGCGGCGCGACCGCCACAAGGAGCTGTTGGAAGCCGAGCCCTACGACCTGGTGGTGCTCGATGAAGCCCACCACGCCCGCACCCGTCGGGAGAACAACAGCAGTGGTGGTGAGCGCCTCCGACCCAACACCCTGATGCAGCTGATGCAGCAGCTGCGCCAGCGCACAAACGGTCTGCTGCTGCTCACCGCCACACCGATGCAGGTGAGTGAGCTGGAGGTGTGGGATCTGCTCGCCCTGCTGGGCATGCCACCTGAGTGGTCAGAGGAGGCTTTTGGGAGGTTCTTCGAGTGGGTGGAGAAGGAAAACCCAGATGA
>CAMAPJ010000097.1 GCA_945860085.1 Synechococcus sp. UW140
GATGATCTTGACGCTGCCTTGATCACGGGAGCGGGCCTTGAACAGCTCCTCTTCTCCAGTGCGCACGGTGCGGCCCTGAAGCTGCTTCTCAACGATCTGCAGGCCTTCTTCTATCTCTGCTGGATCGGTGCTGGCGCAGTAGCGGCCCAAGAGGAACTCCACCACGTAGGTGGGCACCGGGTACTGGCGGGAGTATTTGCGCACCAGGTCCTTGCGGACCAGGAAGCCATCGAAGGCCTTGGCCCCGAGCTGATCGAGATGGTCCATCTCGCTGGTGGCGGCGATATCGGTGGTGCTCATGCGTTGTCTCCTCCCACCACGGTGCGGCGTTGGGCGATCACCCGGCCATCAGGGCTCAACAGCACCGCCACCACTGCTGCACCTTCCAGCTCGTCATCTTCCACCAGTAGGCGGGCACCGCCATCGTCGATCGATTTGGCCGCGGTCGCCACTGATGGGCCTCCAGCAGCTTCGCGGCGCAGGTCGGCTGTCATGCCTGCCATTCCACCGCTCACCTCAAGGTTGCAACGCATTCCCTTCCAGCTGATCTCGGTGATGACGGCCGCTGGAGCGCTGCTTGCAACGCCAGAGACAACCAAAACAGGGGTGAGGGACTCCTGCAGGCTGATGCCGCCATGGGCATAGGAGTAGCTGCCCCCTGTGTTGAAGCAGGCGGCGCCGTTGGGGGTGGCGAACTGCTCGCTGGGGTTCCAACTCCAGGCCGCAGTGGGTACCGGCACCTGGGAGTCACCCTTGATGGCCGCACAGCGGGCCCACTTGCTGGCGGTGAGGTGCTTGGGCAGCTCGGCGGTAGGCAGGCCATCAGGGCAAAACAGCCAGCCGTGGTCGGTGACGACTTTCACCGAACGCCAACCGGCATCGAGGAGTTTCTGGATGCGGTGGGCCAGCCGTTCGATCTCGTCTGCGATCACGCGCGGTAGATCGTTTTGCAGTTGGTGGCCCAGGTGATCGAGATCGCCGGACTCCAGCCAACCGCGTGCTTCTGAGCCAGAGGGGATGTTGAGCTCGTTGTCAGCCAGAACCGTGTAGCCCTTGGAGGTGAGGGCCTTGCGTAGTTCAGCGGCACTGGTGGGTTTGCCAGAGCGGAAGGCAGGAGCGAAATCTTCCGGCAAAGCCTCCCCTTCGATGTCTCCAATCAGGGGTGTAATGGCAGGCTTGGCCGTTGCTGTCACGGTGGGCAGCCCAGCCCAGCGCGTGGAGAGAGCGCCTGTGATGCCCATCTCCTCCAGGCGTTGTTGCAGCTGGCGGGCCACGTCGTAGCGGAGGCCGTCCGCGAAGAACAGCACTTCACCGGGCTCGGCTGCGATGGCGCCTTGCTCTACAGGTGTGCGCAGGCCAGAGCTGGCAACGGCTTTCTGGAAGTGAGTGGCCGTCTGATCGAGCCAGGGGCGCAGCAACGCCCCCACCGCTTGGCGCACCACATCTTCCTGGGCTGTGCTGGCCATCGCCATGGCCTGCCAGGCGCTGAGGTCAGCTTCCCAAGCATCGGTTGTGTAGGGCGCGATGAAATCCTCAGGGGTGCTCCCCACCAAGGGCTGATCGGCGCGTTGGGCGAGCAAGCCAAGCGGTTCAAGCAGTTGTGCCATTGGTGAGAGCCCGAGCTGGGCCCAGATCCAGCTACGCCGCTCGCGGTGTTGAGCTTCTAGTTCGCGCACGCAGCGGCAGGCATCCGCATGGGATTTGCACTCCAGTGATCTGAGTGCCTCCAGCACTTCCTGCTCGCGGGCGTCGTTGTGTGTTGGCCAGCGGGAAAGGTCGTTCTGGTGGCCGCTCAATAACTCCACCTGCAGGTCTGCTGGTGCAGCCATGCGCAGTAGCTCTGGGATGCCAGGGAAGGCTGAAGGGGTATCAGCAAAGCGATGCCAGACCTTGGCCCAGCTGCCCTTGCCCTTGGCCAGCTGCTCGGCGGCGGAGAGTTCACCGTCTTTGGCGGGATCGAACTTGAGCTCCTTCTTCCAAATGGCGCTGAGCGCACTCCAGCGCTCTTCTCCACAGCGCAGTTGGAAGGCATGAGGATCCGCCATCCATTGGAGAAGATCGCGAGTGGGGTCGTCGGCTAAAAGAGCATCGAAGTCGTCTGCCTCCAAGCGCTTGCCGCGCAGCTGATCCAGAGGCACGGTTGCCAGCTCAGTAAGAGCGCGGCTCAGGGCTGCCTTGGTGGCCTGATCTCCAGCCAGATCGAGATTCAGGGCGTCAGCGGAGTTGAGGAAGGCGGACAGGGTCCAGTCGCGTCCATTGCGTTGGAGCCAGAGGCTGCCTCGGAACATCAGCTCGATCAGCGGCTCCAGCTCCCAGGGGCAACCCTCGCCGGCCCGCAGCTCTTGCCGGCTGACGCCAGGCAGATAGATCACCTGGATCTGGCCGGCGGCGGCCTCAGCCGCAGGCAAGCTGCGATCCACGATGCAGCGCAGCCACAGCGCCGGGCCCTGCTGGTGCTCCGGGTCGTAATCGCCCAGGCAGAGCAGCTCGGGTAGCTGCTGCCGGAGCAGGGGAATCAGCGGTTTCCACTCGCTGCGGGGATCTGTCCAGAGGATGGCAACAGGCGCCTCTTCTGCATCGCCGTGGACGTTGCAGCCGTGCAGCTTCTGAATCAGGGCTTCGAGCAGGGTGCGTGCCGCCATGGATCAACCCTCACCCCGATGCCGAGCCTTGGCTGCTTCCTTGGCTGCACGGGTGTAGTGCAGGTCATTCCAGCGGTTGCCGTCGAAGCTGTCGCCTGCAGATGGGGCACCTGGAATCGGAGCACCAAAATCGGTCGCCACGGCAGGGTTGGCCTCCTCCCAGCCCCAGAACCACGGGAAGTCGTCCTTGGAGCGCATGGGCTCCTTGCCCCGGTCTTTGGACCACTTGATGGTGCCGGGCTTTGCGCGAAGGATGCCCGCACCGGTTTTGCCGCCTTTGCGTAGCTGAGCGGCAAGGAATGGGCGAATGTTGAGGCGAACGCCATCGTTGATGTCGGGATCCCAGCCAATCGCTTGCTGGTGCAGAGGCTTCCAACGCACGAAAATGTCGTAGGGCGGCTCGCCATCGAGGATCTTCTTGAGTTGACCCTGAAGATCAAGAGCAGCGGCAAGACGATCATCGGCGCCATTAACACCCTCTGCCTGATCGAGCTTCTGGCGATCGATCCAGTCGCCCAAATAGGTGTAGGTGAGCTGCTCAAGCGTCTTGCGACCTTGCCCATTGGGAGCCGCCAGCTTGTGGTAGTTCACCAAGGCGCTGAAGCCGTGGGGATTGCCGTCCCAGATCTGCCAAATGAAAGGACGACTATCAAAAATCTTGCAGTGCTCAACAAAAAAATAAGACTTGATCCAGCTGTCCAGATCGGCGTCAGCCTTTCTGGAATTACCGCAGACAACCGATTCAAGTATTAACTCTCGCTCCTTCGACGCTGACCACTGCTCTTCAAATGCAGAATAAAGCAGCTTGCGCACCCTCTCTGCAGCAGTCGCCTCTCCGCGAACAGGAACGAGACACACAATGCCATCTTCATCGGCAAATGACTCAAGCCCATCCGGCCCTAGCGATGGGCAGCCAGGAAATCTGGAGCCTGTCTGACGGGGCCAAAGATAACCGGCAAGGCGCGCTACGGCCACCTGCAATGGATGACTGGAGTCAATTGGGCGACCATCAAATATCCATTGTTTTGGATCACGCGAAAAGGGTGTTGGCAATCCTTCGGGATACTTCTCTTCAGCAATTTTCCTCCAGTGATCAATGTCAAACGAGACCTGGACAAGGCTTTTGTTTGTTGGCTTGAGAGAGCGGTCAACCTTTCTGACTAGATCTGCATAGGAGCTGGAGCTACAGAAAGCCCAAAGCGCAGCGACATCATTTTCGCTCTTGGGAATAATTGGAGAAGCATTGCTATCGAAAGCTTCACCCGAATAAAGCGCTACCGGAAGTTCCCGCATTTGACTCACCATGACACCCTGCTTACCCCAAGCGCCAATTCCTTGCTTGCGGGCTAGTCGATTGCCATCATCACTCCAATCCAAAAGCCCCGACAACCCACCGAACTCCCGTGTCGACTCGACCGAGCCTTGAAAGAATCGCCATCGACCGGCCACTTTTGGAAGCTCCCAAACGAACCTGCGAATTCGCTCGTCGTCACCGGTTTTTATTCCCTGAAAGGATGTCGCGCGGCTGCCCAGGAGATCATCTTGCCCGATCTCAACCAGCATGATACGCGAGTCGGGATTCCGCAACTGATCAGCCTGACTTAGAGATTGCATTCGACCGCGCTTCAGCTCCTGAATCTTCAGCCTTATGTTTGACTTTGCCAACGCATCAATGCCAAGCTTGCGGTGTGACCTAGAGGGCGAAGCCTTGGTGGCGACAAATAAAATAGTTACAGGGCCGCGATCGCCAAAACTTTGCCACGCCTCCTCCCCAAGGGTGACAGCCAGGTTGACCGTGCGTTGGACGAGAAAATTTCGCCGAAAGAGCTGATAGCTGGGCAAGAACCACCAGTTCTGTGGTGTAATCAATGCCGTTGCTCCTCCTTTGCTGCAGGCAGAAAAGCAACGCTCAACAAAGCAAGTAGCAAGGTCAGCCTTGGCCTCTGAATGACTGCGCTCACAGTATTCTTTGAGCGCATCGCAGTGCTTGCCGCGTCCCAGGTAAGGCACGTTGGTGGCGACGAGCGTGAACTGATCAGCGAGAATTTCTGCTGCTTTGGCTACGCCGCGCGCTGTTACCGCCGCTTCGTATGCCGAGTCGTCCTGGCTTTCCTGCACCAGCGCCTGTTCTAGTAGCGGCTTGAGCTCATGGAAATCAGCTACAAGCAAATCCCCCTCTGCAGCGCGTGGATTGATCAGGCTGCCAAGCACCGAGGCCTTTTTGAACAGCCTATAAACCCGCTCCATGCCATTCCTGAGCCGCTCGTTATCACCAGCCATCGCCAGCCAGTCGACTTCTCTCGTGTTAGGAGCCAGGCCGGAGCAGGCCAGGTTCATCGCTGGCAACTTGCAATAGCCCACGCGGCGCCATGCAGCCTGCGCCAAGTTGAATGCGGCAATCTGCGTGCAGCGCGGGTCGATCTCCAGGCCGAACAGATTGCCCTCGATCACTGCCGCCACAGCTGCCGCCTCCAGCTGCTCTCCCTCGGCCAGGCGCAAGGCCACCAGCCGCTCGAACATCGCCACCACGAAATGCCCGCTGCCCATGCAGGGATCCAGGCACTTCAGTTCAGCCGCAGTACTGGGCCAGCCTTCAAAGGTTCCAGCCGCCGGCGCCCACGTGCCATCGTCTGACTTGACGAACCGCAGGTAACTCCAGGGACAGCCAGGAAGGGCCACGGCCTGGCGCAAGTCATCCTCGCTTTGGGCAGTGCTGGCCAGCTCAGGATTCGCGGCAAGCATCTTGCCGGCGTGCCAGGCGCCGAGGGTGTTGTCGAGTAGGAAGTCCACCATGTAGTCCTCGGTGAACAGCTGCGTGACTGGAGAGAGTTCATCGGCGCCGATCTTCACGCCGGAGTCGTTGACCTCCTTTTTGCGCGTCGTCTGCCAGAACTGATAGGTCCAGCCCAGGCTGTCGCTGGCAGTGAACACCTCGGCATCCAACCCGGCCACCAGGGCCTGGAGTTGCTGGCGGATCTCCAGGGGCAACCTCAACGCCAACACTGGATCGTCCGTGCGGAAGATCTCGGGCAGCATGTCCTGGGCAAACTGCGCGGCCAATCCCCAGAGATCCGTTCCTTCTTCTGCCGCCAGCTCCTCGCATTCAACGAGGCTGATTGCCACCCCTGAGCTGGGTTCGATCAGAAGCTGGTTCTCCGCAAGGAAGCGGGCGAACAGCATCCGGTGCCAGTGCTCGTAGGCCATCTCCCGCACCAACCGCTCGATGGTTTGGGTGCCCTTCTGGGGATCGCGGTGATCCCCCAGCTGGCGGCCATGGGCCCGTAGGCGGTTGCGCAGCTTGCGCTCCTCCTCACTCATTGATGCAAAGGGCTCGCTGGCACCAACTGCCAAGGCTGTGAGGGCATCCCGCGCCCCACGTTCGGCCAGCTCCCGGGCCTTCACCACGGTGGTTTCGAGGGTCCTACGCAGATCGGAAGCGAGAGCGGGCATCGGGAATCAGTTGATCTGGATCGGACCGTTTTGCAGGGCTGCCAGCAGCTTCTGGCGTTCCGCTGCCCACCAGGCATCCAGTGCTGCTGGGTCTTTGAGCACTCCGCTGCTGAGCTTCACGGCCTGGGTGGAGGGCTCCAGGGCCTTGGCTGCCGCAGTGCGGGCTTTGGCAAAGCGTGTGGGGATGCTCTCGGCCTGTTCTTTGTGGCCGGTGATGGAGCGTTGCTGGAGTGCCTCCAAAAGCTGGCTGCGTTCGACGGGCGCCGCCGGTGGAACGGAGACGGGCAGCTGCAGCGCTTGGCTGATGCGGGTGCGCTCGGCTTCTGGCAGCCCCTGCCACTCCGCACTGGCCTGTAGTTGCTGCAGCTCGGCAGCCACCACCTGGCTCACCTGTTGCTGGGCCTGCTCCAGCTCGGCCGTGAGCGCCTGCTCCAGTTGCTGGAGCAATGGAGCCACAAAGTCGGTGGTGGAGTCGAGCAGAGAGCGCTGGCTCCGGATCGCCTCCACCTGGGGCTCCAGCTCTTGGCGGACAGGCAACCCTTGGGCCTGGTGCAGCAGAGCCTGCAGACGTTCCCAGCCAGGCTGACGTTTCTCCTTGAGGGCACCCAGGCTGCAGGCCTGATCCCACAGCTCCTGCAGCTGTTCCTTGGCCTCAAGAATCGCTTTGAGCTGCTCGGGCCCGCTCTTCTGGCGCAGTTCCTGCAGCAGGGCGCAGCTCACTGGCGGGGGCAGCGGGGCCTCGCCACCGGATTGCAGCACCTTGTTCTCGATGGCATCGAGGAACTCGACGGCCTTGGCCTCCTCCTGCCCCGACTGTGCTGAGACGTCGGCGATGCCATAGACGCCCCGTACAGCCAGCTTTTCCTTGGTGGTGAGCCGCACCTCCTGCAGGTAAAACCGCGCTTTGCCCAGGCTCTGCTGATCGAGCTGACCAACCGCAATCGGGTTGTTCTGGCTGTCCTTGGCGCTGAGGGTGCCGTCGCGATGCAGGGCCAGCAGCACCGCATCCATGGCATCTTGCGGCCAGCCATAGGGAGACACGCGCAGCTCAGCGCGGATGGCGCTGCCCTCTTTGCCGCCGCCGATGGCGTTGATCAGCTGGCGGGCTACCGGATGGCTGTCGTTGGAGCCCTGATGGCCGACGGCCGTGAGTGGTGCATCGCTGCCCTCTTTGGCCCGCTTCACCGCCGTGCCCCAGCTGCCGTGGTCGGCCTTATGGAACTCAGGGAACAACCGGGCCAGCGAGGCCTCGGACGCTGCGGACTGCAGCTTCTCGCTCAGCTTGGTGCCGTACTCCTCGATGCCGCCGCCCTTGAGCACCAGGGCATTGGCGATCACATCGGCGATCAGCTCGTTGCAGTCCTCTTCTGCTCGGCTGAGGCGGCTCTGCATCGCCTGCCGTGCCTCCAGGCCCTCCGGCGTGGAGGGGGTGCCGTAGTGATCGAGCACCCGGCGGGCCGCGGTGGCATCGATGATCCGATTCTTGAGGTCTTCTGCGTTGCGGCGCGGCAGGAACACGTGCAGCACAGGGTCGTCGGCACCGGCCTCGCGGGCTGCATCGCGTACCTCCTTCTCGCTGCAGCCCCAGCCGTCGCGGATCCACACCACCACCTGTTCATTCGATGGAACGGGGGGCTCGGGGTTAGGCCACGGATAGATAGAGCGCGGGATCTTGGCGTCGCCCTGCAGCAGGCGGATGGCCTTGAGTTCCTTTTGGAGCTCCACGCCGAGACGCTGCTCGCGCTGGGAGGTGACTTCGGTGTCGTCGTTGCGAACCGCCTGGCGCTTCTCTTCAAACAGGCGCTGCCACTGGGCGCCTTCGGTGGTCTGCAGGCGGTATTCCACCTGTCCTTGCTCCGCCTGGATCGGCATCAAGGTGCCGTCTTCCGCCATCGCCTCCAGCAAGCCGGCGATTTGATTGCGCAAGGGGCCACTGTCTTGGCGGATGTCGGCCACCATCAGGTCGGCCAAGGTTCGAGCGGTGGCCCGAATGCCCTTGTCTGCCCCCTGCTCTCTCGGCAGCCGGCTGATCAGGAAGGCCAGCCCGCACAGGCTCTGCTTGAGCCTCCCCTCCTCGCTGCCGTCATCAAGGCCAGCGATGCGGTTGTTGAGCTCGTTGAGCAGCACGCCTGAGTTGACCAGGTCGGGACCCATCGCCTGGAACAACACATCGCCGGTGATCACCCGGCCCAGGTCTTCTTCTGCGATGTCTTTGACGGCGTCAAAGATGATCCGCAGCTGGGAGCGCAGCTGGCTGTTGGTGCCGGCCACATCGACGCTGCGGAAGCACTCCTCCCAGAAGCGCCGGCGCGTGGGCAGCAGCGGGTAGTCGGCCACCGCCACCTGGCGGTCTTCTGATCGCTCCTTGATCAGGCTGCCTTCCAGCTGCTTAGACACTTCACCGGCATTGGCCTCAAGCACCTGCTGCACATCGGCCTGGGCATAAGCGCGTTTCTGCAGGATCACCTTGCGGATCACCGTTTCCACGTCGGTGTCTGAGAGCTGCACCGTGACGCGGAAACGGTCTTTGAGTTTCTGCAGCTGGGGCGTTTCCGACGACAGCGCCGACTGGCCGGAGGCAACCAACATCACCCGACTGTCGAGCTCGGTCTGCAGCGCCTCGGCCACTTCCACAAAGTCGGTGGCTCGGTCGTTGGAGTCACCGATGTATTGCTGCACCTCATCGAGCACCAGCATCGTGTGGGGTAGCTCGCCGCCATCGGGTGCCAGGGCCTTACGGGCCAGCTGCACGAACTCGGCGGTGGTGATGTCGCTGTCGCTGTTGGGGTATTGCTGGCGAATCACATCCCGCGCCTCGCGGTTGCCGGCGGCATAGTCCGGGTCCTGCTCCAGCACGGCTCCGGCGATCAGCGGGCTCACGTAGAGCTCATCGAGCTCGTCCAGCCAGCGGCTCCCTTCCGCCTCCACCGTTGAGCGCACCGCATCGAGGTAGCCCTTCTCCCGCAGCCAGAAGCAGAAGCGCGCCTGCGGCACCTTCTCGGGCATGCCAACCGCCTTGAGCAGGACCGCCAGTACGGTTTTGCGTACGGCGTCCTTGGCGCCAGACGGCATGGCGCCGCTGGCCGCCATAAGAGGTTTGCCGCTTCTGGCGGCAAGCGTCTCGAGCTCGCGGAACTGGTCCCTCACCCCATCCGGCAGTTCCAGCACCAAATCCCGGGCCCGTCTGCCGGAGATCACCTCGGTGTTAGCCCACAGGTGGCCGAGCATCTTCTGCAGGTGCGACTTGCCGCTGCCAAAGAACCCCGCCACCCAGGCCGCGTTTTGGCGGGCCTGGCCCTGCTGGGCCAG
>CAMAPJ010000098.1 GCA_945860085.1 Synechococcus sp. UW140
CTGGGGCCTGACGTTCGTAGAAGAACCAGCCGCTGCGGAGATCCCTTTTGGCGCCCTCAAGGAGCCTGATGTCCACGCAGCTCAGCCCTCAACTCATCCAATGCGGCATCCCAACCTTGGAAGCGAGCTTCTCCCTGCAGCACCTGTTCGCGCCGGCTGCGGAGGACGTCGCCATGCCAGGCGGGGGACAGCACTTGGGCAGGATCCTTGGACAGGTCGGCCCAGAGCAGTTCCATGGCCAGGAGTTTGTCGGCCACGGTCATCTGGGCCAGTGGGAGATCCACCGTCATCGTCAACGCGCCCCCAATCCTTTGCTGACCTGACTGTAGGTGGATGGACCAGATTCGGCTGCTCCAAATGGGATGGCCCTGGGCATGGATCATCTGGATGCGGCCAACCAGCTCGGGCCAGTGGCTGCCGGCCCGCACCGCAACCAGCTCGCCAGGGCGGAAGTCCATGGGGCGATGGTAGTACAAACGCTCAAGCTGGCAATAGCCTGGTGCCAGCGCCGGTTTGGCCTGCTGCCATTGCCTCTGATGACCGTGATGCGGAAGTCCCCGAAACCCCTGATGGGCCGGGCGGGCTTGTCCCTAGCTGCCCTTGGCCCCTTCTGCCAAGCGGCAACGGCTGCCAAGGTGCTCTCGATTGGCGATGGCGACACGATCAGCGTGCTGGAGAGGGGCTTTTGAAATCTGGCTAGGAAGTTGTTGTTCAATTTCGAACTTGCTAGCCGTGATGTTTAGGCATTGCCCTGCACCAGTTCCTTAAGTGAAGCTATCAATCGATCTTCCAATTCATCGATGCGCCGAAGCAACCGCGACTCCAGCTGGGATAGGGCTTCTTCGCTGATGCCACTGTGACTCGATACAGATCGTGCCGCTGTACGGGCCTGCGTAGGCCAGGCTCCCCTCTCAAAAACGGTGCTCAGATGGAGCCAGGTCTTTTTCTTCGTAGGAGCGGGGCCTAGGGCGACTTCCAAATAAGCGTGGGCGGCGGCGGCCGACCCGAAGCGTGCCTTTAGGGCCGTTTGAGTGCATTGATCCGCAGGCAAGAGGGGTTGGGGGCCAGCATTCAAGGCAGCTGCCTCCAATGCCCGAGCAGGGCTAGCTGGAACCACTTCCTCCACCAGTTGGCGAATCGCTGCGTTCTGTTCGCCCACCGCACGAAACAGCTCCGCATCGCCCTTGGCCATACGAGCCATCAGGTCTCCAAAGCGATCGCTCAGCTCCCCCATCAGCCCTCGCTCGCTCCACTCAGCAGGCGGCGCATACGCTCGATCAGCCGGTTGATGTTGAAGATACCCCAGTAGCCGGCTTCCTCCTTGGCAGCGTCGAGCTCCTTGAGCAGGCCATCGAGGGCCAGTTGCTTGTCCTCAAAAGCCTCCAGCTCCTTGTGCATGTCCTGGGCGATTCTGAGAGCCTCCGCCTTCTCCTGTCCCAGTGCCATCAAACGGTTCTCGTAGCCACGCAGGGTTTCCAGGAACCGCTCCCGCGCAACCGTGAGCTCCTTAGAACGCCGCTGCAGCTGGGAACGGGAGCGGGTGAGCGAGGCATGGCTATTGCGCATCGCTTGGTAGTGGTGCTCGATCTGCTCGCGGCTCAGGGTGCTCAAATCTGCGGGGAAATCCGTGGTCGAGCGGATGCCCTTGCACTCCAGAGCGGCCTTGGTGGCTTCAGGAGCCACTGGGCGCGACTCAGGGTCTGGCACTAGGAGACTCAACTCCCCTTGCTGGTTTTCGGCCATCGGATCTCGGTCTCTACCTCCAGACTGCATCGAAAGCTAAGGGATGGCCGGACAGACTTTGGGCTAGTCACGAATTGATTTCCATTTCACTGAGCCATACAGCTATCTAAGCCAGTCTTGATGTAAGGAGACTCGGCTATTACACCAGCACGGTCTAGCTTGGTGTTGGGGCGGCGGCTAAGCCATGCGTTCTGGAAAGCCTCCCCGAATGGCTATGGGATGGTGCCGTCGCGTTGAAAGCGATCGAGCAGGCCTCCCACAATCAGCGCCGGGTCTGTGCTCTGAACTGAGGCAGGCGCTGGTTCAACTCTGCGGATACACCGCCAACGCTTCCTGTAGCCGCTGCTGGTGCTCCTCCCGCAGCTCGATGGGGTTCTCGATGCGAATGCCGGCGCCAAAACCGAATAGCCAGTTGCGCAGGTCGATGTCCCGCTGCACGGTCCAGGGGGGGAGATCCAGCTCTACCGGGTAGGGATGGGTGTCGGCCGTGTCGCCTGGATCGAGGACATGGGGTGCCTTGGGGTGGTGCCACCACTGATCGCCGCTGAGGCGTTTGGAGAAGCGGGTGTGCTCGATCGGGTAGCGCTGCAGACCCTCGCGGATAAAGGCAAAGCTCCAGCCCTGGCAGCAAAAGCGCAGGGTGACCAGGGCCTTAGTCCGCTGCTGAGGGGAGCTATGGCAGAGCAGCAGCTGGGCATCGAGGTTGTCGCCGAAATAGATGCCGCCGCTGTGGTGCAGCAGGGTCTGGAGGCGCTGCAGACCTTTGCTGTGGGCTTCCTCGCCGCGGCGATAGCGGTCTTCGCTGTGACGCAGGGCAAGGCGATCGAGCCGTTCGCAGCGGATCAGGCCTTCCTCGCGGCCGATGGTGTCGTCTTCAAAGACGAGGTACCAGCCGATGTTGTGGAAGAGCAGTTGCAGCGGCCAGACGCGGAAACTGCCGGTGGGGCTATCGGCAAAGGCGGCCACCGAGCTGTAGCGTTCGAGCTCGATGCGGCGCCGCTCGACGATCGCGGTTTCCAGTCGCTCGGCCTGCCGCTCCGCTGCCAGGCAATCGGGCCGCACTAGGGAGGCATCGACAATCGAGCGGTTGGCAAAGGCGCGCACTGGCGAGGCCTGGTCGATGGCGATGCCGCCCCACTGCAGCCGTTGTTCCAGTTCGCCCAGGAGGTCTTGGGCGCTGGGATCGGCCAGGCGGCCGGCGGCCTGGCTGACCAGGCCATGGATCTCCCGCAAGCGGTTGGCCGAGAGCAGGGCGGTGCCGATGGCGTAGCCGTGGCGCACGTTGTCGTTGCGTGAGCGGAAGCCATAGGGGGTGAGCAGCTTTTCGAGGTCCTTGCGCAGGGTGGCCGCCTCACCGGGGAGGTAGGCACCGGGAATCGTTTCGCTCTGGGCGATCAGGTGCTCGGGCAGGGGAGTGCCGGCTTGGCGGTCAAACGGTTGCTGCAGCAGGTGGCGCAGGAACACGAACACCCGTTGGAACACCTGGACATCTGCCAGGGGCGGGTAGCCCCCATTCACGCCTCCCACCCAGGGCCCAACACCTGTGGCCAGGGGCGCTGCTGTGTCTGGAACTGCTGCTGGCTCCGGTGGCGGCTGGATCGGGCCAAGGGTTGGTTCAACACTGCAGAAGCCGTTGGCCTCCAGCCAGGCCAGATCGGCGCGCAGGGCGGTGGGATCTCCGTAGCAACTGCCATGGAGCCGGCGCAGGAAGGCCGCAGCGCGATCGGCCAGATCTCCCGATGGCAGGGGCGAAACGATCGCTTCTAACTCGGCTGCGGTGGCTGGATCGCTGGCAGCTAGATCCGGGAAGCGGCTCAGTAGGCGCAGGAGATAGAGCAAGCGCTCGAGGTCCAGCAGCCGAGAATAACCATGGAGCGCAAACCGGTGTTCGCGGTTGCGCGCTGAACGGATGCGGCGATCGAGGCGGGCCAGCTCATCGACAAGCAGGGCAGCTAGGTCCTGCTGTTGGGTGGGCACCACCGCGACCAGGGCCGCGAATCCTTCGGAGCGGCTAGGGCCAAAGACCGGATCGGCCAGGGCAGCATCCATCTCGCGGATCACCGCTTCTGGCACCAGACGGTCGCGGGTCTGGTTCCATTGCAGGCAGGTGGCCAGGGGCGTGTAGAGCCACCAGCCGATCCACTCCACCGGAGCTGGCAGGGCCAGGGCCTGGGTGATCGCCAAGCGCCAGGGACGGCGGGCATGGGTGGCATCGACGATCACCGGGATGCCGGCGGCGATCGATTGGCGAATGCGCTGGTGCAGCTGGGCCTCAATGTCGCGCCAGGGGCCCTGAACGGCGGCATCACCAAACAACTCGGCCCGCACCATATCGGTGGAGAGCACCAGCGCACCGGTGAGCTTTGCCAGCACCACCGCCAGGGTGGTCTTGCCGCTGGCGGGGGCACCGATCAGCAGGTGGCAGCGCAGGGGGGCGGTCATCGCTGCAGGTTGGCAGGGGGCTGGAGCTAGGACAAGGATTACATGCGAAAAACCAGAATTCTGTCCTGATTCGTCCATGGGAGGACTGCAACCTGGTTGGTGTTGACTAGCCAAAAGCCCGATTAGGTTGGTCTTTCGCACGAAGTTATGCAGTTCAGCCTGGTGCTGCCCCAATGCTCATTGGGTGTTGCGATGTTCCGATGGGCGCCACCCTGGCAGCCACCACTTACCGCCAGCCAGAATTATTCGATGGCCTAAACACCCTCGATCTGATGGAGCTGTGCGGCTCGATGGCGGCGGCAGCTGGACCCCTGAATCTGTCCCAGCCGACCATCAGTCGCCGCCATCAAAAAATCAGCAGAGATTTCGGGCTCAACAGGTCTACCCGACATTTCATTGATGAGTTGCACTATGGCGAAACGGAGAGCATCCGCTTGCTGCGCCGGGCTTTCCAATCCCATCGCCTCAGCTCAGGGTTCCTCAGGATTGGGACCGATCCCTTGCGGCAGGGCCTAATTGATGGTGCTCGCCAGGTCCTGCCAGTGCCGTCGCAATTTCGCCATGCCAGATGCCTGCATCGCTTGGTGGAGAGCTCCATCCTGGATGGGGCCCTGTTGAGTTCGCTGGAGATCGAGGCGTTGCTACCAGGGCGGCCTCATGAGCTAGATCATCTTGAAGTAGCTGAGCAAATATCTGGCCCCATTCCTGCGCCTCCACTACCTGGGCCAAGGCTTTGCCGCAATGCTTCCCAGGAGTGGGATGGTTGCCTGTTGGTTCCGCTGGGCTGCTGGCAGCTCGGGCTGGTGGCACCAGCTGGAGTGCGCGTGCTTCCGCCCCGCTGGACGGAAGTGCTGGTTCCGCCCCTGGCATGTGCGCCGGGGCTGGCCTCTGCTGTTCGTCAGCAGCAATGGATGATCAAGCAGGTTCCCCAGGACCTAAACGGTTTCAGCTGGCAGCAGGGGCTGGAGACTCAACAGCTGCCGTGCCTGGCCACACCCAGCTGGTTTATGGGCTTAGGCGATTGCGCTCCTGGGTTGCGGTGGTTGGAGCTCGCTAGCCCCATCCGGGAGCAGATTTGGCTGCTGGTGAACCCCAGCAACTGGGAGCAGGTTCCTGTGCTGGCTGAGCTGGCAGAAAAAATCGAGGCCTCGATCCGCTCATTTCATGCGTTTGACGCATACAGCAACCGCTAAAAAGGGGGTCAATTGGTGTGCTGACAAGATGCGGCGCGCAGCATCACCTGCAGCTGCTTAGCTGCAGCCGTTGCCTGAAAAGACCATGACACTTCTGCGCCCGATCATTATTGCAATTGCTGCAACAAGCCTATCCGTGTTTACGGTTCCTGCGGCTAAGGCTCAGTCGGATGCCAGCGATCCCTATGGCAAGACAGCTAGCCAGGTAAGTGCCACGTCTGAGAAGGGTTTTTATGCCACCGTTGGCTTGGGGGGTGCCTGGCCCCAAAATGTGACTGGAAACACCACCATCCTTGGGGTTGGGGTGAACGGCTCCTACGGCCTTGGTGGTGGCTTTTCCGGTGAGATTGGCGCTGGCTATGACTTTGGCCCCGTGCGCACGGAGCTGACCTATGCCTACACAGGTGCAACAATAAACTCGTTAACACTGACGGCCTTAGGGGCTAGTGGCAGTGCAACCATTAACAATGGCAGCGTGAGCACCAATTCGGTGCTCGTGAGTGCCTACGTTGATATTCCAACCAAAAGCAAATTCACGCCCTATGTCGGCGGCGGCCTGGGATACACCAATGTGGGTTGGGGTGCCTATTCGGCGTCTGCCTTTGGTGCCACGTTGACGCAGCAATCAGGCAGCCAAGGGGTCTTGGGCTACCAAGCCAAGCTGGGTGTGACCTATCAAGCCAGTGCCAAAGCGGATGTGTTTGTGGAAGGTACCTACCAGGGCAGCAGTGGCTTCTCGGTGGATACTGTCAATTACGACTCCCTCAGCGCCTTTGGGGCTCGGGTTGGGGCTCGTTATCGGTTCTGATCTTTCAAGGTGAGAATGGGGTGCCCTGATTGGGCGCCACAGAACTAGCAGGCTATCGGACGTGAGAGACGTGGTGATAACCTCAAAGGGCGGTTGGAAGACTACAGCAAAAAAACGTGCATTAATTGCCATCGTTTGACTGCCGAATAAAACTCACCTCACATCCCTTCGTGAGGCGAGCTTCCTGGAGGTTGCTTGCGGCATTAAAGATTGAATGCTCAAACCATTGGAAGATATCGAGCCCGCGATCAAGGGTGATCTTCCAGCCTGTGTCGGTGCGGATGCTGCGGGCGTGGAAATTGGGGCTAGCTGAGTACTCGAAGCTAAAGGGAGTGGCTGTCTCCGCATAGGAGTCTTGAACTTGGCTGAGGTTTTCGGTTTGTTTTTCAAGTTTCTCTTTGCTTTCGCTATCGCCTGCGGTAATCAGGTGAACGGCGACCTCGTCGCCAGCTGGGGTGAGTTCATTCACCATGCGTAGGAACTCCACCAGGTTGCGGATTTGGTGAAAGGCGCGGATGTAGGGATCAACAATCGTGATCTGGGATGCCCCTACCAGATAGTCGCCAAAGAGGCGGCGATAGCTCCAGCCCTTGGTGTTCTCAGGCACGACCACATGGCGTTCCTGAAGCAGGGGCTTGAGATCGGGACTGCGATGGGCCGGAACAGGGGTGGGGTCCGCCGTGACTACAGGCGCAGCCAACTTCTCTTCAGGGGGTTGGGCTGGCGCTGCATCGGCTTGTGTTAGGTCGGTGTCTTCTGCGTCTGCGTTCGAAGCCAGGGGCCTTAGGCCTGCGAACTGGGGGTACTGGCGCTCTTCTGGGGTCAACACCGTGACCGATTGGCCGCCGGCGAGGGGGCGATAGGCAAAATCATTGGCCTTGAAGGTGTCATCTATGCGGAGGATCTGCTCGCGCACCCGCCGGCGGCATTCCATGGCGAACTCCAGCAGCTCGGCGATCTCGTCCGGGGTGGCCTTGCCGTTGGGGTGAATGATCTTCATCAGGCCAGAGAAGGTCTTCTCAAAGCCCGTCTGGTCTCGGGTTGATACCTCCGAGCTGATCTCGAAGTGGGCTTTGTAGAGGCCGGTGTAGTCCTCTGTGCGCAGGTGTTTGAGCACCTCGGCGATGTAATCCACCACAAAGCCATAGCCTGTGCAGAACAGCTCATGGCGTACCGGCTGCACCTCCCAGCCGGGATTGAAGGCGTGAATGCGATCGAGGAAGGCCGAGTCGATGTACTTGTCGGGGAGCGGCTCGTAGAAGTGGGAGTGCTTGAGCATGTAGGCCACCGACTTCTGGGTGTTGCCCATGAACACCATCGAGGCTTCCGCTGTGAGCTGCTCGATGCCCCGCGAGAAGGTGCGGTTGGCCATGTAGTTCTTCATGATGTCGACCAGCGTCTTGTCGACCTTCTTGTCCTTGCCGGCAAACTCGTCGAAACAGATGCAGTCCCAGTAGCCCACCAGGCCGATCTTGCCGTTGGCATTACTGACGAACAGCTTGGGAGCAGTGACCTCTGAGCCTGAGATCAACATGCCGTGGGGCGAGAACTCGGCGTAGACGTGGGACTTGCCCGTGCCCTTGGGGCCCAGCTCCAACAGGTTGTAGTTGCGCTCGCAGAAAGGGATCAGCCGGATCAAGGTGAGCAGCTTGCCCCGGCGCGTGAATGGTTCTGGGTTGAAGCCCACGCTCTGCATGAGCACGTCCATCCACTCATCGGTGCTGAACTTGGCTCTGGCGGCTAAGAATTCCTCTTGGTCTACGCCGGCTACCTGGATTGGCTTGACTGATGAGATCTGCCAGGGGCTGGCCTTGGGGTCGGCAGGAAGCTCGTACTCCACATCGGTGATCGCCCAGATACCACCCACCAGCAACTTGGGGTAGCGCTTAATGAAGTCGACGTCGATGGGGACTTTCTTGAGCCCGAGGTTGGTGAACTCCACCTCGTAGAAGCCACCCTTCTCGTTGAGCTCCACGGTGAGCTTGTCGATCACCTTGTGGCTACCGCGCTCCTTGATCGTGGATTTCACCAGCTCGGCCTGGTTGCGGTGCACGTAGTGCTTGGCGAGGATGCGCCGCACCGACTCCAGCCCTTCGCTGATCTGGGCCGGATCGTCGGTGGCGCAGTGCTGCCCGAGCAAGTACTCGAGCACGTAGGTGGGCACTACGGCGTTCTGCTTGAGCTCCGTGGTGAGGTCCTTGCGCACCACCAGGCCGGCAAAGTGCTCGAGGATTTTTTGGTCTAAGGGGCTGGGTGCTTCAGGCGCCATCGGATCTCACCAGAGGGTTTGGCAGGGAAAGGTGGAAAGCTGGGGATCGGCGCTGAGCAGCACCAGTCGATCTAGTTCGGCCTGGGCCGCCAGCATGCGATCAAAGGGATCGCGGTGGGGCTGGCTGTAACTGCCCGCCCGCAGCCCATGGGCCAGGGAAATCGGCAGCGCGTCAAAGCCATCGGCTTGCAACAAGCCAGGCAGATCGGCGATCACACCGTTGAGCTCGGGCAGCTTGCCCTGGTGATGTTTGAGGCTGAGCTCCCAGACAGAAGCCGCACTCACCAGCACGGGAGTGGCTGGGTCGCTGAGCAGCTCGCGCACGGCGGTGGAAAGGCGATCGGGATCAAACCACCACCACAGCAAAGCGTGGCTGTCCAGTAGGTAGGTGTCCCCAGTGCTCATCACTGCGGCGCCTCTGGCAGCAGGGCGCCGGACTCCCAGCTCTCCAGTTCACTGGGGTCGATGGGTTCGAGCAGTAGGTCGGGCTGGCTGAGGGGGCCTTGGCTGCGCAACCGGCCCGGGATGCGCTGGGGAACGGGCGGCGCCAGGGGCATCAGCCGCGCCCAGGGTTTGCCGGCTTTGGCCAACACGATGGTTTCGCCGGCATGGGCCTCATCGATCAG
>CAMAPJ010000099.1 GCA_945860085.1 Synechococcus sp. UW140
CAACTGAAAGGCACCAAACCAATCCAAGACACGCACCTGAGACCCAGACCATCAGCCATGACATCCGTAACTGATCGACTGCTGCGGCTCCCGGAGGTGATCCACCGGGTCGGCCTTTCACGCACCACCATCTACAGCCTGATCGCCACAGGCGAGTTCCCCAGGCAGATCGTGATTGGCCCGCGGGCGGTGGCCTGGTCCCAGCAGGAGCTGGAGGCCTGGATCACCTCGAAGCGTCAGGCGGCCTGCAGCGCTGATGGTTGACCAGTCATCTCTGCGCTCAGCTTTGAGACCGGCGCCAGAGCGCCAGCGACGGCCACCTGATCGAGCAGATCGGCCCAGCGCTGCAGCATGTAGGAGCGCTCCTCGAGGTATTCGGCCCAGTCGTAGGCGCGGCTGACGCTGTTGCCATCGGCATGGGCCAGCTGCTTTTCGGTGACCACTCTGGGGATCTTGAGCTGCTCGATGCAGTTGGTCTGCCCGAAGCCCCTGAAACCATGGGGTGTCTGCCGCCCCTGGAAGCCCATGCGCCGCAGCAGCATCGAGAGGCAGCCATTGCTCATTACCCGCAGCTCGCCGCTACCGCGGTGATTGGGGGTGTGAAAGACCAGATCGGTATGGCCAGTGATCGGCCGCTGCAGATCAAACAACAGCCGCGCCTGCGATGAGAGCGGCACGATGTGGCGTACGCGGGTCTTCATGCGTTCAGCGGGAATGATCCACTGACGACCGTCGATATCAACTTCGCTCCAACGGGCTTCCCGGAGTTCACTGGGCCGCACCAGGGTGAGCATCATCAGGCGCAGGGCGATGAGGCTGCTGCGCTCAGCCAATCGCTGCCGCTCAAAGCGATCGATCACTTCCAGCAGCTCGGGCAGCTCCACCCAGCTGATGCGGTGGTAGTGGGTGACGCGGGTGGCGGCGATGACCTTGCGGGCTTTGACGGCGGGGTTGTCCTGTCGAAGTTCGAGGTCAACCGCGTGCTCGATCACGCGACGGGTGACGTCGTTGCAGCGGCGGGCCTGTTCATGGGCACCCCTGGCGAGGATGGGCGCAAGCAGACGGGTTTCGATGTCGCTGCGGGTGATCGCATCGATATCCAGTTGACCCAGTGCCGGTATCACGAAGTGATCAAGTTTCTCTCGCATATCTCTGCAATAGCGGGGGCTCCAGCTGGCGCTGTGGTGCTCAAACCAGGCCTGAGCGATCTGGGCAAGCGGACGGCGGCTGTTCTGCACCTGCTTGCGCTGCTGGCCTGGGGCCTGTGTGCGTGGATCGATCCCGGTTTTGATCCAGGTGTTCAGCTCCAGGGCCTGCTTGCGGGCATCGGCGAGCCGCATAGCCGGGTAGGCGCCAATGGTGAAGGTGCGGCGTGCTCCCTGCCAGCGGTAGTCCTTGCGCCAGGTCTTGGAGCCGGAGCGCGCCACCCAGAGGTAGAGGCCATCCCGGTCGTGGTGCTTGGTGCCCGGCCGGTCCGGGTCGGGCCGTAGTGCCTGGATCGCCTTGTCACTGAGCATGGCGGACAGCGCCGGAACGCTGGCGCGGGAGGGGATGTCGGCGGTTCAGCAAGCCAGGTGACGGTATAGACCCGGACCCGGCTGGCTATACCGTCAAAAATACCGTCATCCGCAGCGGCTGTGGCGGTATCTCATCGGATCTGCCCGGACGACCCATAAGCGCAGATCGGCTGCACTGCAAGGATTTTGGGATTTCCGCGGATCCCTTCGGATCCTGTGAAAACGGAGAGGGTGGGATTCGAACCCACGGAAGGTTTCCCTTCAAACGATTTCGAGTCGTTCGCTTTCGACCACTCAGCCACCTCTCCCTATTGTCTTGAGTGTCAGCTGCACTGGGGCCTCTCTCTGGGAGCAGCTCCGGCGCAGCTGACTGGTTGGTTCAGCGGTTGCTGACTTCACCATGTCTTAGACCTTGCCACCTTAAGCAACCGGCGAGCCTCCTACAGCGCCCGCCATCCGGGCGTTGAGCTGGCCGTAATCCAGAGCCGGCCCGGCCCGAGGGCTGGCAGCTGCGGTTGGTCCGAGCGTTTTGGCACAAAGCCCAGCCATAGGCCCGTGATCGCCTGCTCGCTGCCCCGGCGTTGGCCAAGCCAGCTGCGCCAGGACTGGCGGTCCGGCAGCAGCAGCCAGTGCTGGCCTCCCACCTGCAGCCTGGACGCCTGACTGTCGGCGGCCAGGGGCGTCAGGCTCAGGCCTGGGCTCTGCAGGTGCTGGCCTGGCTGGAGTGACGCTCTTCTAATGGCCCTGGTTGGGCCAGTTGAGATCCCCTTGAGCCCCGTAACGCTGCGCTCGCTGCTGGTGGGCTGGACCGGCTCAAGGTTTGATTCGCCAATCGAGGAGATCACGGTGTCGCTAATGCTTTGCCAGCACTCGGGTTCCATGGCCGCCACCGGATCGCTGACCAGTACCCAGTCGTAGCGCTGCAACCCCAGGGCCGTGGCCAGTTGACGGGCCCGGCCGCAACTGAAGCGATCGGCTGAGCGACTAATCAGGGCGCCTCGTCCTGCGTGGCGGGCGATCAGTAGATCCCGCTGGCCCTCATGGACCAGCAGCAGGTGATCTCCGGCGCTCCGGCCTAGGTGGAGCGCCATGGCTGCGGTCAGGAGCACCAGCCCAGGGCCCCGCCAGCGCCTGACGCCAGCTGGACCGGCTAGGAGCCAGGGCAGCAGGCCGGCGCTGAACAGCACCACCAGCAAGGGATCAAGCCGGCCCAGTTGCCATTGGGCCAGGGGCAGGGCCGCGAACTGGCGGCTGATCCAGAGCAATAGCTGGGTCAGGGGCAGCAACGGCCAGGCGACCAGGCCCAGCAGGGCCGGAATCGTGACCGCGACTAAGGCCATCGCCATCGCCCCGAGGGTGAGGGGCGTGAGCAGGGGATCGACGGCCAGGTTGGCGGCCACGGCATAGAGGGGCACGCTGCCGAAATGGAGTAGTTGCAGGGGCAAGGTCCAAAGCGAGGCCGCCAGGGGCACGGCCACCGCCACCGCAATCCAGCGGCGCGCCTTCCCGGGCGTGGGCCCGGCCAGTCGAGTTTCCAGGGGGCGGGCCGTGAGCAGCAGGCCGGCCGTGGCGGCCACGCTCAGCTGGAAGCCCACATCCAGAAGCCAGCCCGGCTGCAACAAGAGCATCAGCAGCAGGCAGAGCAGCAAAACCCCCAGGGGCCGGCTGCGGCGGCCACTTTCTTGCACCAAAAAAGCCATCGCCCCCATCACCACAGCCCGGACCACTGAGGGCTGGGGGCCGGCCAACAGTAGGAACAGCAGCATCGCCCCTAGGGCCAGGCTCCAACGCAGGGGTCTGGAGGCCCCGCGGGCCAGGGCCATCACCGCACCGAGCAGAACCGTGAGGTGAAACCCCGACGCTGCCAGGGCATGGGAGAGGCCCGCCACCCGAAAGGCATCGCGCACCTCCAGGGGCACCGGCACCACCGCACTACCGAGCACCAGGGCTGCCAGGACACCGCCGGCCTCGGGGCCACCTCGCTCCAGCAGGGCCTGGGCCATGCGCCGGCGCAGGTCGGCGACAGGCGTTGCTGGCTTGGCCAGCAGGGTCCACTGCTTGACTTGCAGCACGCTCCAGATGCCCTGGCGGGCCAAGCGCTCCGCCGGGCCGGCCAGCAGGGGATGGGGCGCCGGTTGGGGCCGTCGCAGAGGGCCGCTGGCCCGCAAGCGCCAGCCCTCCCGCAGCTTTGGACAGGGGCTGAAGCGCAATTCACTGCGCCCCTGACGCCATTGCACCGGCACCCGGCAGCCGGAGCCATCGAGGTTGGGCTGGGGATCGCTCAGCAGCGTGCCGATCCGTTCAATGGCCAGCCGCTGGTTCGCTCCAGGCGGGATGAGGCTCGCCGGATCGCCAGCTTCAGGGCCAGGTCGGTGGCCTAGGCCCCAGGCCAGCAGGGCTGGCAGGACCAGGACCAGCAACCAGCGGGCTTGGTGGGCGCGACAAAGCCATAGCCCGCTGCCCAGAACCAGGGCCGTAGCGCCCAGCTGCAGGGGCAACGGCAGGGGCAGCACCCCCAGCCCCAGGGCCAGCAGGGCCAGCGACACCACAATGGCGGCCATCGGCAGAGCCCAAGGGCAAATGGACCTCAAGGGTTCCCCGGGCGGCTGCCACGGGCCTTAGGGTTTTGGACCTGCGGGTTTCGGCTCTAAGGGTTTGGGGCCACTCGCGGTTAGCTCCGATCGGCGGCCCCGATCCTGCCGGATCCCATCCTGTGCGCCATTCCTCCTTGCGCCTTTTCGCTCTGCGTTTTTCAGGCCAGCATTTGTTGGATTTGAGTTTTTCAGATTTGCACCTACTCGTCGGGAGTTGGTTCCGGTTGGAGCCAGTTGCTTGCCAGGGCCTCCCCTCCCCTCCGCTCAGCCCATGGCAGGGGTCCTGGGAGCGGCTTTGCAGGGGGTGCCCAGGGGCGCTGGCCCTGGGGCTGACGGTTCTGGTGGCCAGCGGCGGCGGCCTGGGGGTAGCGAGGGCCGAGCCACGCACGATCACGGTTGAGGCCGGAGACACCCTCGAGCAGCTGGCCCTGCAGCAGGGGGTGTCCTTGGAGGCCCTGCAGGTCTTAAACGGCATTCGCGATCCCCGCACCCTGCAGATCGGCCAGCGGCTGCTGCTGCCGAATCGCCCCAGCCTGGCTGGAGCGGTCGGCCCGGTAGCTGCCCCAGCTGCCAACCCGGCCCCTTCGGCTCGAAAGGCGCCCGAGCCCCTTGGGCCGGTGGAGCCGCCGGTGGATGGCACGGGCCTGGCTGCCAGCGCCGCCCTGTTGCTCAGCCCGGCGGAGCGGCGTGACCGGGCTGAGCTGGCCCTGCGCGAGCAGTCGGGTCAGGCCCGCTGGAAATGGTTCAACCGCACGGCAGTCGATTGGGCCGGCTGGAAACTCACCACCAGCGGCGCCCGCTTCACCCTGGTGAAGGCTTCCGATGCCGACCTCGGCGTCAGCCGCGGGGCGGCCTCCGCCGTGGCGGTGCAGTGCGAAACCCTGCGCCAGACCTGGCGGGTCAATGGCCAATGGCTGCCTTGGGGGGCGGCGGCGCCGGGCTCGGTGGGCCAGAGGATCGTGCTCGACCTCTGCAGCAATACCCTCAACGATCCGGCCGTGCCCCTGCCGCCGCCTCTTGCGACGTCTCCGGCGACGTCTCCGGCTACGTTTCTGGCCACGCCTGTGACCACCGCTCCTGGCGGGTCTCCTGCTGGCTCTCCTACCAAGCCTGGGGCAGCAGCCCCAGCCCGTTAGGGGCTGGGCAGTTTGAGGAGCAGGTCACAGATCTGCTGGCTTGGCATTTGCTTGCCCAACAGGGGCGCCACCAACACCGCCAGCGGCCTCAGCTTGCAGGGGGTCACGGCGCTTTCCACCAGCCGTCCGCCTTGGAAGGCCAGGACCAACAGCAGCAGGTTCACAGCCAATGACCTCATGGATCTCGCCTCATGGATCTGGACGGATGGATCTGGCCGGATGGATCTAGACGGATGGTTGGAGCCTCCCGGGGGCCCTGCCGGGTTTCGAGCGCTCTGGTGACCAGCTCAGGGGGCTGGTGGGGCCTAGGTCACGGGTTTTCGGCCACCGGTTTTAGATAAGGGGACCTAGACCACGGGACCTAAACCAGGGACCTAGAGCAGGGGATCTAGGTCCCTGGAGCCGCCAGGGCGGCTCGTTGTTCGGGGCTGAGCAGGGGGAAGCCCAGGGCCTGGCGCTCCGCCAGCCAGGCTTCGGCCACCTGGCGGGCTAGGTGGCGGATGCGGCCGATCGTGGCGGTGCGTTCGGTCACCGAGATCACGCCGCGGGCCTCGAGCAGGTTGAAGGTGTGGCTGCACTTGAGCACGTAATCGAGGGCTGGCGCCGGCAGCCTTGCGGCGACCAGATCCGTGGCTTCGGCCTCGTAGATGGCAAAGAGCTGGTTCAGGCGCTCGGGGTTCGAGGCCTCAAAGTTGTAGGTGCATTGGCCCTGCTCGAAGGGCAACCAGATGTCGCCGTAACTGAGCCGCCCATCCCAGCTCAGGTCCCAGATGCTTTCCACCTCCTGCAGATAGGTGGCCAGGCGTTCAAGGCCGTAGGTGATTTCAATCGACACCGGCCGGCAATCAATGCCGCCACATTGCTGGAAGTAGGTGAATTGGGTCACCTCCATGCCATCAAGCCACACCTCCCAGCCCACCCCCCAGGCCCCGAGGGTGGGGGATTCCCAGTTGTCTTCGACAAAGCGGATGTCGTGGTCGGCGGCGCGGATGCCCAGGGCTTCGAGGGAGGCCAGGTAGGTCTCCTGGATGCCAGCAGGCGAAGGCTTGATCAGGACCTGGTATTGGAAATAGTGCTGGGCCCGGTTGGGGTTGTCGCCGTAGCGGCCATCGCTGGGCCGGCGGCAGGGTTCCGGGTAAGCCACGGCCCAAGGCTCCGGTCCAATCGCCCGCAACACTGTGTGGGGACTCATGGTGCCGGCCCCCTTTTCGGTGTCATAGGGCTGCAGGATCAGGCAGCCCCGCTCCGCCCAGAAGCGATTCAGGGTCGCGATGATGTCCTGGAAATGCATGGGGCGTTCTGGGAGGGGGTGATCTGGGCGGCGCGATCTGAGCGGCGCGATCGAAACGAACTGATCGAGGCGCGCTCACTCGGGCGAGTCAACGGCACGGAGTCAACGGCACGGAGTCAGTGGCACGGAGTCAACGGCACGGAGTTCAGTGGCGCAAAGTCAGTGGCGCAAAGTCAGGGGGGCGTTAATCGAGCCTTGCCGCTTGGGTTGGGGTCATTGTGACTGGGGGGCTTAAGCCCCCGCTGGCTCGAAGCGATGCCAGGTCCACCACTCCCCCGGGGGCAACGCCTGGGCAGGGGCCGTACCCAGCTGCACTTCAACCAGCTCTGGCCGACCGGCCTTGAGGCTCAGCCCGGCCCCGAGGCGGAAGCGTTTGCGGCCGTCCAGCAAGGCGGCATGGAGGGTCTGGCCCTGGAGATCCCTTAGCTCAATCCAGCTGGGTCCATGGGTGATCACCAGCAACTCCAAGGGGTGAGGGGACCCGGTTGTGGGGGCGGCTGAGCCAGGGGTGGGGTTGGCGGCAGCAGGTTCCTGAGGCGGTTCCTGGCGCGACGCCTGGGGTGAGGCCAGGGTCGCACCTGCCGCGCTGGGCCCTCCCTGCCGGGGGCCTGGTGCCAGTTGCCGCTGGGCCAGGGCAAAGGCGCCCAGGCCCGCAACCGTGGCCATCAGGATTAGAAGTGCTAGCCGGTAGTGCGGTTGCCGCTGTTCTTTCGCTTCGCCTGTCCTGGCACTGCCTGCACTGCCCTGGGGCGGCTGGCTGGCTGCCGATGGCTCCAGAGGTTGCACCGGCTCCACTGGCGGGCGGGCTGGGACCTTTGTTGCTCTAGGCGCTGGCGAGGCCTGAGTCGGCGCCGCAGGCAACAAGAGCCTCGCCGCCGTTGCCGGTAAGGCCCGTTGCAGCTGATCCCGCAGCAACAAATTCTGCTGGAGCAGGTGTCGCTCTTGTTCCAGCAGGGGCTGGAGCTGTTGCTCAAACTTGCGCTCGTAGATCTCGGGCAGCTCGCTGATCAGGGCTTCCAGCTCGCCAATGTGCTGGCGGGTGTCCGCAAGCTGCCGCTGGATCGCCTCCAGCTCCGGGTTGTCCGCTTGGGCTTGATCGCTCATGGCAATGCCTGAGGGCCCAGGACCGGAGGGCGCAGTCCTGCAGCTTGGCAGCCCTGGCCAGGCTGCTGCAAGGAGCTGGCGGACTGGATTGGATCCTGATCCGATCGACCCCGGAGCCAGGTTGATCCGGGCCAGTTGCTCAGGCCACCAGCTCCAGCAGGCCCATCTGCCCCCCAGCCAGGGGGCGGTGCCGGATCTGGCTAAAGCCCGCTTGGCGGGCCAGGGCTTCCTGCTGGGGGCCAGTGGGGAAGCGGGCCAGGCTGGCTTCCAGGTAGGCGTAGTGGGCTTCGAGGTCGGCCTGGCGGGCCAGGGGCACCACCAACTGGCGCAGGTAAAAGCGCTGGAAGCGGGCCACGATCCCGCCTGGATCCTCGGGACGGTTGAAATCGAGTACGGCAGCGCGCCCACCGGGGCGCAGCAGCCGCCGCATTTCGCTCAAGCCGGCCTGGGGGTCAGCCAGGTTGCGCAAGCCGTAGGCCATCACCGCCCCATCGGCCCTGCCAGCGGCCAGGCCCGTGGCCAGGGCATCGCCCAGGCAAAACTCCACGGGCAGCCAGGCCTGCTGGGCGGCCCGCTGCCGGGCCAGCTCTAAGGGAGCGGCGGCCGCATCCAGGCCCAGCACCTCGCCCCCCGGACGCACTTTGGCGGCTAGCAGCAGGGCCAGATCGCCCGTGCCGCAGCAGAGGTCCAGCAGGCGTTGGCCTGGCCTAGGGGCGAGATAAGCCAAGGCCTGACGCTTCCAGAGACGGTGCAGGCCGAGGCTGAGCGTGTCGTTGAGGCGGTCGTAGCTGGGCGCGATCTGCTCGAACAGCTGGCGGACTGACGCTGGATCACCGGGTTGCATGGAGGTCGAGGGCCCCATCCCAGGGCAGAGAGATGGAATCCAAGCTGATCCCAGCCTCTGGGCCACTACTGCCTGAATAGGACAACAGGCCGCGGGCCTCAAGCCGATCGGGGCCGGTGAGGGTGAGCACCATCACCGTGGCTAGTCCCACCGCAGCCGAGCAGACCATGCAGCCGGCCAGCATCAAGGAAAATTCCTTGCGCTGATTGGCGGCTTCCATCAGTTGCAAGGCCCAGGCCACCAGGGCAACCACGACCACCACCATCAGGACACCAAGGGTGGTCGGAATGGAGGGGAGCGAGATCAACACGGCAGGTGGGGCGCTGAGCGGATGGGAAAAGCTGTTTAACCAATCAACCAACAACGAATCGGTCCTGCCTCAGGACTGAATGGGGCAGGACCCCTTGATCACTCCAGTTAATGTAACTACTGGTTAAGCGTTTTGTGGCCACGGCCCGCGCGCAGCCGGGGGTGATCCCGGCT
>CAMAPJ010000100.1 GCA_945860085.1 Synechococcus sp. UW140
CTCGATCCCGGCTGCAGCGTGCAGCTGGCCGGCGAACGGGAGCCGATCCGGCTCTGGCGCGATCCCGGGCGCTGGCGGGCCGAGCGGGCGCGCCACTTCCCTGGCAGCGAGCGCTTCTGGGACCTCTGCGCCGCCCTGCATGGCAGCAATTGGGCCTTCGCCGCTCGCGACCCGGTCTTGCCGCCGCGCAATGGCTGGGATCTGGCCCAGCTGCTGCAGGCGATCCGTCCCGCCACCCTGGCCAGCGGCCTGGTCAGCTTGGCCACCGTGGCCGACCTGCTCAGCTGGTGCGGCTGCGGCGGCGATGGCCGCCTGCGCCGCTTCCTCGACCTGCAGTTAAAGCTCTATTCCCAGGAACCGGCCGATCGCACCGCCGCCCTCTACGGCGCCACCGTGCTGGCCATGGCCCAGGAGCCCCAGGGGCTCTGGCATCTGGAGGGCTCCATGCAGGAGCTCAGCAACGCCCTGGAGCAAGCCCTGGCCACGGCCGGCGGGAAACTGCACTGCAACCACCGCCTGAGCGGGCTGAGGCCGATCCCTGGCGGTGGTTGGGGCCTGGAGGGCCTGCAAGGTCGCCTCGGGGCCGGTGGCCCGGACGGGCGGCGGGACGGCGAGCCCTTCCGCCTGGAGGCCCGCGAGGTGGTGATGACCCTTCCGCCCCAGGCGCTCCCAGGGCTGCTCGGCGACACCATGCCGCCGGACTACGAACGCCGCATCAGCGGCTTTGGCGATCCCTCCGGCGCCCTGGTCTTCTACGGGGCCGCCCCGCGCCAGGCCGTAGCCAAAGACCTCGGCCTCCATGGCCAGCTGGAATGGGCCGATCCCGGCAACCTGTTCGTGTCGATCAGCCGCGAGGGCGATGGCCGGGCGCCGGCGGGGCAGGCCACGGTGATCGCCAGCGTGTTCACGGCGGCGCGCCCCTGGTTTGGCCTCGATCCGGCCAGCTACCAGGCCCGCAAGGCCCAGGCCTTGGCGGGTATCCAGGCGGGCTTGAACGCCTTGCTCGGGATCAGGCCCGAGCAGTTTCTGCACCAGGAACTGGCCACCCCCAGGGGCTTTGGCCACTGGACCGGCCGGCCCTTTGGTTTTGTCGGCGGGCTCGGCCAGCAGCCTGATCGCTTCGGCCCCTTCGGCCTGGCCAGCCGCACGCCCCTTCCAGGCCTGTGGCTCTGCGGCGATGGCATCCACCCCGGTGAAGGCACCGCCGGGGTGTCTCTCTGCGCCCTGATGGTGTGCCGCCAGCTGCTGGCGGGCCGGGGCCGGGGGCTGCGGCTCAAACAACCCTGAGGCTGACCCCCGGCTCAAGGGCCAAGGAACTCGGGCCGCAGGGCCTGGGCCTGGGCCAGCTGCTCAGCCAGGGCCGGCCAGTCGCTGCCCCGCACCAGCTGCTCCAGGCCGTCCAGCCTGGTCCGGTAGCGGGCCAGGGCTGCCAGCAGGGCCTCGCGGTTGTAGCGGGCCATCAGGGTGCCTAGCTCCGGGTTGCCGCCGCCGACGCGGCTGGTGTCGGCAAAGCCACTGGAGGCCAGGGCCCGGGCCAGGGGCGCCTGGCCCGCCACCTCGATCAGGGCGGCCCCCAGCAGCACCGGCAGATGGGATATCAACGCCACGGCCTGGTCGTGGTCGGCGGCTGGGCATTCGATCCAGCGGGCGCCCACGGCCTCGGCCAGGTCCCTAACCACCTCCAGGGCCTCGGGATCGGTGTCGGCCGTGGGCGTTGCCACCCAGGGCCGGCCGGCAAACAGGCCCGTCAAACCCGCCTCTACCCCAGCTGCCGCCGTGCCGGCCATCGGATGGCTGGCCACAAAGCGGGGCCACTGGCCCCAGCACTCCAACACCGGCCCTTTGACCGAGCCCACATCGGTGATGACCGACCCTGGGGGCAGGGCCGCCAGCAGTTCTGTGCTGGGCTCCAGTAAGCGGTCCAGGGGCAGGGCCAGCACCACCAGGGCGCAATCGGCCAGCACGGCCGGATCGGTGCTCACCTGATCGGCCAGCCGGCGCTGGCGGGCCCGTTCGGCCGTGGCCTGCCGATGCACCAAGGCCTGCACCCGCAAACCCTGGGCGCCCAGATCGAGGGCCAGGGAGCCGCCGATCAGCCCCAGGCCGACCACACCGATCGGGCGCTCGCGCCAGGCAATGGTCATGGCAGACCCCCTGCATTGGTCATGGCTGAACCCCCTTCGTTGGTCATGGCTGAACCAGTTGGCTGGTCTCAGCTTCCTACGATCAAGCCATGTTGGAAGCCCTGGCCCACCAGCAGCTCAAGGCACTCCTCCGCCTAGAGGGGGAAACCCGCTGGCCCCACCACCTCACCCTCAGCCGTCTGTCGGCCCGCAGCCTGCGACGTGGCGATCAAACCCTGGTGCGCCTGGCCCCCGGCAGCGACCCCAGCTGGCTGCTAGCCCTGCTCGTGCCGATCTCCCTCAGCGACACAGGCATTGCCCTAGTCGTCAGCGAGGGGCTGCGCCAACGGCTGCTGCAGGTGGAGCTGCCGCGGCTCCAGGCCGCCGGTCTGAGCCTGCCCTGCTGGGAGGGCCCCGCCGCCCCGCCCCAGGCCCGGCTGTGGCTGCTCGATCACCGACAGCTGGTACAGGCCTGGCGCGCCGAGGGTCTTGGCGCTCGCCAGTTGGTGATCCCGGAGGCCGAAAACCTCGAACCTCTGTTGCGCAGCGCCCTGGGGCTGGTGATCGATACCCACGACTGGGAGGTGTTGCGCCGCAGCCTGCCTAGCGCCTCGACCAGCCTGCTGGGCCTGCATGAACGGCTCACTCGTCGGATTTTCGCCCATCCCCAGGGGCCGGTGGAGCAGGTAGGCGTCAGCCCGGAAGAGGAAGCCCCCCTGCGCCAGCTGCTGGCGCTAATGGAGGCCCTGCCGGAGCCCTGGCCCCAATGGCTGGCCTGTGGCGGCAGCGACTGGGTCAGCTGGGCCACTGTCAACCCCACCCTGCTGCGCTGGCAGTTGCACCGCCAACCGCTCGATCCCCTGGCCGCCCTGGCCGGCCTGTTTGCCGATCGGGGCGCCTTGCTGGTGGGGGAACTGCCCGGCGGCGGGCGCCTGGGCAGCCCCAGCGGCGCCGGCTCCAGGGCCGGGTTTCGTCCCAAGGTCGTGGTGGCCCTGGGCGATCCGCCCCTGCAGGACCCCCTGCCGGTCTTTGCCCCAGCCGGCCAGCCCCTACCGAACAGTCCCCACTTCGCCAGCCATCTGCTCGATCAATCGCGGCGGCTAGTGCTGGGCCAAGAGGGTCTCACCTTGGTGTTGCTCGATGACGATGGTTTGCGCCGCAGCCTCACCAGCGGCCTGGCCGCGGAATTCGGCAGCCGGGTGGTCCATCAGGACACCGCCCCCGACAGCAATGGCGTGATCTGCGCGAGCTGGGGCTGGTGGCTGGAGCAGCAGGCACGACTGCCGGCCCCCTGCCAGGTAATTGCCTGCACCCTGCCCCTGGCCAGCCTGGAGACGCCCCTGACGGCGGCCCAGGTCCAGGCCCTGCGCCAGCAGGGCCTGGACTGGTTCCGGGAGCTGCTCCTGCCCGAGGCCCTGGGCCGGCTGCAGCGGGCTGTGGCCAGCCTGCGCCGCAGTGGCGGTCGCCTAGCCGTGCTCGATGGCCGGATGCGGCGTCGAGGCTGGGGCCAGCAAGTGCTTACGGCTCTGGAGCCCTGGGTGGCCTTGCCGAGGCTGCTACCCCGCTGATTCAGGGGGCCCAGGCATGCAGCCTGGGCCTGGCAGCCGAATTAGCCTGGTCAAGACGATGGATAACCAGTGCATGGGCGAAGCCAAACGACGAACGGACCAGGGCCTGCCTCCCCGGGGCCCCAGGCCCGCCAAGGCCGCCAAGGACACCTCGCCTCGCATCGTCCCCTGGTTGCCCTTGACCAAAAACCAGGGCGAGCGCTTCGTCTCGATCACGACCCGCAGCGCCTGGATCGGCATCGGTGCGCTGTTCGTCTTCTGGGTGACCGTGCGCTTCATCGGGCCGGCCGCCGGTTGGTGGGCCCTCTCCGACGGCTGAGATCCGGGCGGGCCGCCGGGGCCAGCCGCTGGTCACCTGTGGGCAATTCAGCACCCTTACCACGACGGTCGCGACAAAATTATTAGAATTCCTCCAGATTTTCTACCGCAAGGCCGATGTTTCCCCGTCTCGCCGAGCACTACCGCACATTGGTCGAAGATCTGGTGCTGAGCCTGCGGGCCCTGGCCGATCGATTGCAGCGTCAGGGTCAGGCCGCCACCTGCTACGTCTGCGGCGATGGCCGCGACGGCCAGGGAGCCTCCTTCGTGGCCGACCTGGGTGAGGGCCACATGGTCCGCTTTCTGGTCTCCGACGACGGCATCAGCTGGGTGGAGTCCCGCAACGGCCACGAGCTGGTCAAACTCGAGGGGGCCGCGGCGATCGAGGAGCTCGATCGGGTGGCCCAGGTCGTCCAAAGCCGGGCCAACCTGTCCGCCGTTTCGGCTGCTGAACCCCTGGGTCCCCAGGAAATCGCCGCCTGATCAGCGCCCGGCCAAAGCCTGGGACAAGCCAACGACCAAGCGCTTCTAAGTGACAAGAAAGCCACCCAAGGCCAGGCCCGGGGTGGCTTTTGTCTTGGCAAACGTTCGGGGCAGCATAGGCCTTGCGTTAGAGCCATAGCGTTGGCGACACTGTGTTGGTGCCACTATGTTTGAGGCCTGCGCTTAGATCCCTGAGCTTGGCTGCCTTGATCTTGGAGTCCTGGGCTTGATTAGAGAGCTGAACTTGGCTCCCTGAACTTATATCCCTGGACCTAGTGAGATCCCTGGGCTGTGAATCTGAGTACTTGGAGCCTGTAATCTTGGCGCCAGGCCTTGGCCCCTAAGCGGCTGAGCGGTCTAGGCCCAAACGGACAGGGGGAGTTCCCAGGCAACCGAGCTGGGAAGCCGATCAAGCCCCCCGCGCTGTTGCCGGCTGGGGGCGATCAGCCAGCCCCAAGCCCCGCAGCCTCTTCAACCGCTGCCGCTGCCGCCGCCAGCTTTGCCGCCGCGGCGGCAGCCAAGGGCTTCACCGAGTTAGCGCTAACGTCAGCACCTTCGGTGAGCTTTTGGCGGACTAACACTTCGATCGCCTCCTTCGGCGCTGGGTTTTGCTCCAACCAGATGATTGTGTTATCACGACCCTGGCCAATGTTGTCGCCCTCATAGCTATACCAAGCGCCCTTGCGCACCACCACACCGGTTTCTTCAGCTAGATCGAGCAGGCAACCGATCGTGCTGATGCCGCGGCCAAACAGAATGTCGAATTCGGCGATGCGGAAGGGGGGGGCCACTTTATTTTTGGCCACCTTCACCTTGGCGCGGATGCCGTATTCCTCCGTGCCGCGCTTGAGGGTCTGGATACGACGAATGTCGAGACGCACGGAGGCATAGAACTTCAGGGCGTTACCGCCGGTGGTGGTTTCCGGGTTGCCGTAGGTGACACCGATCTTCTGGCGCAGCTGGTTGAGGAAGATCACGGTGCAACCGGATTTACCGATGTTGCCGGTGATCTTGCGCATGGCCTGGCTCATCAGCCGGGCCTGGGCCCCCACCGCCAGATCGCCCATCTCCCCCTCGATCTCCGCCCGGGGCGTCAGGGCTGCCACCGAATCCACCACGACGATGTCGACCGCGGCGGAACGCACCAGCTGGTCGACGATTTCCAAGGCCATTTCGCCGGTGTCGGGCTGGGACACCAGCAGGTTTTCGATGTCCACCCCCAGGGCCGCCGCATAGACGGGATCGAGAGCATGCTCCGCATCCACGAAGGCCGCCACACCACCACGCCGCTGCACCTCGGCAATGGCGTGGAGGGTGAGGGTGGTCTTGCCGGAGCTTTCCGGGCCGTAGACCTCCACAACCCGCCCCTTGGGATAGCCGCCGCCGAGGGCCAGATCCAGGGTCAGGGCGCCGGTGGGGGTGGTCTCAACCCGCATGCGGGAGGCATCCCCCAGCCGCATGATCGACCCCTTACCGAAATTGCGCTCGATCTGATTGAGCACCAGGCCGAGGGCCTTGTCCCGTTCCCCTGCGGAGCGGGCATCCGAACCCCGGGTCTCGCCCAGGCGCGTCTCCGCTCCGCGGGACTCGCTGCCCCGGCCGGAGGCGGATTTGGACTCGGAAGATTTGTCGTCGGCAGGCATGTCTGCGAATCAGCGATGGAATGGGCCGCAGGGCTGGAGCGGGGCAGCGGCAAGGCCGAAGCCGGGCCCAGGTCTCACCAGGGTGAGCGCACCGTGGCGACCTCACAGAAGCCAATGCCACCGGAAGGGCCAGGTGTCCCAGTTGATCGGGATGGGGGCTCGGGATCCGGCATCCGAACTAACGGGGAGCCGGGGCAGACCCCGAGGGCCCGCTAGCTAGTACAGGCGTACCCTAGCGAATCAGGGCCAGTCCGCCAAGGGGGCCGCAAAGCGATCCGGCTCGAGCAGCAGGATCCCCTGGGGCAAACCCTGGCAATCCTGGGGGCCCAGATAGCCCCAAGACACAAGGAAACAGCGCACGGCCTCCAGGCCCGGGGTGGAGCGCACCTGCTCCAGGGTGGGGCGTCGGTCCTCAACAAACCAGAGCGAAATGTCGGGCCGCTCCTGGGCGAGGCGCAGCAACACCTCCGGCTTGGTGCCCTGTTCATGGCCAAACACGGCCAGGGGCTCCAGGCCATGGCCAGCCAGCAGCTCGCAGGCGAAGGCCCGTCCTTTGGTAGTCAGCACGACCCAGTCGGACCCTTCGGCGGCCAGGCGAGCCAGGCGCTCAGGCACACCCGGATAGGGATGGTGCAGGGCCAGCCAGGCAGCCCGGTCCTGGACTAGGGCCCGGTGGCGCCTGTCTTCGAGTGCCCCTTGTAGCTGCTCAGGGGTCAACTGCCAGCGCTCTAGGGCCGCTTGGAGCAGGCCCCGGTAGTCGACCAGACAGGCCTCCAGGTCGAGGTCGGGCCGGGAGAGTTCCAAGGCCGCCAGCACCATCTCCCAGCCCTTGTGAATCAGGGGACGCAACCGGGCGAAACCCGGCGGTGCCACCGCAGGCAGCTGCACCTCTGGATGGAGAGCGAGGGCGGCGAGACGGGCACTCCACCAGTACTCGGCCATGCCATCAACCAGCACCCCATCAAAATCAAAAACCAGCAGGGGAGCTGTGGTCAGGGCGACTGAATGGCTTCAGAACTGGGTCGCTAGGATTCGAACCTAGGAATGGCGGGACCAAAACCCGCTGCCTTACCACTTGGCGACGACCCAACAGGTTCAGTTGTGCGAAACAGCCATGTCAGCGGGATGAACCGTGACCAGCTGGATCTCACCTGAACACCCTGATAGTTACCCACAGCAGGCCGACCTTCGTCAACGTCCGGGCCGCCAACTGGCGCCAAGGCCCAGGTGAAAGCTGAAAAATCCGGCCGCCCAACCCAGCCGCAGAGCCCGGTCGATCCCTCAGGGCGGGAACACCCGCAGGCGCTGCTGGTCACCCCGGCCGAACACGGCCGACACCAGCCGGTAACGGGCCACCAGCTCGGCCTGCAGGGCCCGGATCGGCTCGGTGCGTGGCAGGAGCTCAATTGGCCGTCCCTGGGCCAGCACCACCTCCTCCACAGCTAGACGGCACTCCTCCAGGGCTTCCTGGCTGTCGTCGTGGCTGCCAGCCAGGCCGCCGTCCAGACCGGTCAGCTGGCTGGTCAATTCGCAGGTGAACTCGCCGGTGTGTTGCCGGGGATTTGGGCTGGGGTTCTGGGCACGGCCCCCGGCACCACCCGGATCCGCCGGACCACCGCGACGGGCCAGAAGCCGCTCCAGGCCCCGCTGGATCTGGGGCAGGGTGTCGGCCTTGATCACCAGAATCGGCAGGCCGCGGCGATGGGCCGAACGGCGCACCAGGGGATCGAGACCCAGCTGCTGGCGCACCGCCAGAACCGCATCGGCCTGTTCGACCGAATCCACCCGCTGCACGGCGAGGTCCCGGCTGCGCACCGCCTGGTCCCAGAGATGGGAACTGACCCCCACCCCATACAACCGCAGGGGCCCTGGAGGATCCGAAGCTGGGGGCTGGATCGGCTCCGGGCCCCTGGCCGCAGCCGCCCGCAAGGGATGGGTGCTCCCCGGGCTGGCCGGGTCCCGGGCGGGCCCGGTCCCCCTTGCGCCCCGGCGCGGATCGGGCAGGGGGACCGGCGCCAGGGGCACCAGGCGCGGCCGGGCCGGCGGCTGGGCAGCGAGGGGCCTGGGGAAACTAGGGCCGCTGGCGAACGGCTCAGCAGCGGAACGGAAGGAACTGCGCAGGGAGGGGGACCGGCTCGCCAGGGGCCGCTGGGGCGGGGCGGGCTCCTGCACCAACACCTGCCCGTCCGGTCCCAGCTGGCGCAGCTCGGGGCTGGCGGGCTGGCCGCGCAGCAGCAGGTCAACTGTGGCCGCCACATCGCGGTGCACCAGCCAAAGGTTGCGACTGTGCATCTCCACGGCCAGGGGGAAGGTCGGTTCGGCCGCCCGTTCCTGCACGGTCTTCTGGCTGCGGCGGCGGCGCGCTTCCTCGTCGCCCAGGGTCACTGACTCAATCCCGCCGACCAGGTCGCTGAGGGTGGGGTTCTTGAGCAGGTTGCTGAGGGCGTTGCCATGGGCCGTTGCCACCAGCATCACGCCACGCTCGGCGATCGTGCGGGCCGCCTGGGCCTCCAGCTCCGTGCCGATCTCATCGATAACGATGACCTCGGGCATGTGGTTTTCCACCGCCTCGATCATCACCTGGTGCTGCAGCTCCGGCCGGGCCACCTGCATGCGCCGGGCCCGGCCGATGGCCGGGTGGGGGATGTCGCCATCGCCGGCGATCTCGTTGCTGGTGTCGATCAC
>CAMAPJ010000101.1 GCA_945860085.1 Synechococcus sp. UW140
GGCCAGCTCCAGGGTGATCGTTTCGCCCTCGAGCACCTCTGCAGTGGCCTTGTCGGTGGCTACCGCACGGCAGCGGGTGGGGGTCTCCGGGTTGTCAAAGACAAAGCGCAGGGGCGAGAAGCGGCCGCTGGCATTGACGGTGGCGATCAAGAACTTGCTGCTCCAGGTCGGGCGGCCATGGATGGGCGTCATGTTCTGCATCACCACCAGGGGCGATAGACGCATGCGGCCGGCGATCTCCAGGGCAATCAGGCTGTTGGCTAGCCCCTGCTGACCCTGGTACTCCCTGGGCACGAGGGTTGATGAACAAAGGGCCCGGGCCATGCGCTGGGCGGCATCAAAGGCGGCCAGGCCGCTGAACACCTGGAGCACTTCTGTAGGTGCTGCCTGGGCCGGCGGTGCCGGTTCGAGGGCAGCCAGGGCTGAACTGGCCTGGGCTGGTGCGCCCAGGGCGAGGGCTGATTGGGCAGCGGAGGGATTGGGGCTGCTTGTGGAAATGGGATGGTTCATTAGAAGAGGTCGATGGACTCCAGATCGTGAGCTGTGGGTTCGGGAAGGCCGAAGCCGACGGAGACAGGACGGAAGGGATTGCGGCCGTGACTAGGCCAGAGTCCCCTGGCCTGGCAGCTGGCGATCCTTGAGAAGGCCTCCTCCCGCCGCTTATGGCCGATCTCAAGGTCCTGCGCGTCAAAGAGCAGCAGGCCGCAGTCGATCGCTGCCGTTGGATCGGTGGGCCACTCAAAGACGATCAGGCCGGTTTCGGCCGGTGGAGTGCCGCAGCGGTGCTCGTGGCCCAGGGCCAGGTGGGCCAGCTGCAGGTCGTAGGCCAGCTCCTTGGCCTGCCAGTAGAAGCGCCTGGGCACAGCGCTGCGGGTTTTTTTGAGGTCAAACAGCCGGCCATCGCTGGTGATGACATCGGGCAGGCAGCGGCAGGGCCGACCCGCAGCGTCGCTCCAGAAATGGGGCTGCTGGCTGTGGGTGGGATCGAGGGCCGCCAGCACCTCGCCCACCTCTGGGTCGCCGAGCAGGGCATCACGGATGCGCAGCGCCTGCTCCACCATCTCGCTGCTGACGGGCGTGAGCCCGGCCGCCTCGGCCTCGGCGCAGTTGGCGGCGCCGATCTTGCTGTTGCGCGCAATCGTCTTAAAGACCTGAAAGCGGGACTCCAGGGCAAAGGGTGGTGTGAGCAAGGCATCGACCAGATCGCCCTTGACCATGTCGGCGCTGGGAACAAAGGGCACGGCATCGGGGCCAAAGCGTTGGCGCCAGGCCCGCATCGTGCCGGTCACGGCGGCCTTGAGCGCCGTGGGTGACCAGGCGGGATGGCGGTGGTAGTCAGCGAGGGACATCGGTCTCATGGCAGGTCCTCCATTCCCTGGCCGAGCACGAAGGACCGGGCTTCCGCCAGGGTTGGGCAAAGACCCGAATCAATGCCGCCACCGCCTTGGTGCAGCAGGGTGGCGATAAAGCCACCGCTGATGCTCTGGCGGTAGCTGATGGCGATGCCCAGTCCGGCTAGGGCCGTGAGGGATTCGGCCGTGATGGCGCTCCAGTGGCTCTGCCATTGGGCCAGGTCCCTGGAGAACGCCGCCTGGATGGCGGTGTAACGGGCCAGGTCGCTGCTGCCGCTGGGTTGGTGGAGCGGAGCCAGAAAGCCTGGCTTGTGGTCTGGGTTGCTGTTGGGGCTGGAGCTAGAGGTTTGGCTGGATTTGGGGCTAGAGCTGGAGGTGCTGGTCTGGATCTGGGGATCTAAGGAACTGGGCGACGCAGATCCCCGTTCGTGGTGGTTCATCAACAGCAATCGCTGGATGCCAAAGCTACCCCTTTGCAATCCTTTCGGGTATGCGAATTAGAACTATTTTGATTTGGCATAGTTTGGGCATTGGTCGCGCTTGCCACTGAAATCAAGCGCGAATCAGCCCCCTATCCACCAGTGCCGCCCTGGGCTTGGGCCTCCTCGATCGGCTCCTCGAGCGGCACCAGCTCAACCGCCACTGTCCCAACCCAGTCATAGAGCGCTTTTTTGGCAATCGGAAGCACCACTGATGGCAGCCGTTCCCCGGCAAACAGGGCATTTTCAATCGCCATCACCTGCTCCATCGGCAGCTCCCCAGCCAGGCGCAGCACCTGCATGGCGGCTGAAACGGGCCTGAGGCCGCCGTGCTCCACGGCCTGATCAAAGAGGCTGCGCAGCTGCTTGGTTTCGGCTTCCGCATCGATCTCTTCTTGGCGGGGCCAGAGGTCTTCTGGGCCCTCGAGTTTGCCGATATAGCAGGCGAACCAGTCCTCCGCCGCCCAGGGCCGCCCATCTGGGTGCCTGACGGGCTGGGCCTGGCTGACCCGTTGGCGCAACAGCTTGTCCTTGATCGTGCCCCGCTCAGGCTGGGACAGGCATTCGTTGAGGACCCCCAGCTGGATAAAGGTGCTGGGCTGGGGCTGGGTCACCTTGGCGTTTTCGATGTTTCCCCACTGTCCGCCCGCCACCCGCAGGGGCCAGGGGATCACCGCTGGAGCGGCCTTAGCCCAGTCCTGGGCCGTAGTGACAGACCAGCCATTGCGCTTACGCCAGTTGCGCAGGAAGCGGCCGAACTGGACCCGGGCCGCATCGAGCTTGGGCTGGAGGCTCTGCACTGGGTTGCCCATCGGGAACCCATACGGTATCACCGTTTACTTAGCGAGAAGCTTGATCGGTTGTGGGTTTAGGGGCTTGCTATGCGTAGGGGTGCTTAGTTCTGGGGCGGCTTGCTGTGGGCTGGTGGGATGGCTGATCTAGGTGCTGGCTTGGTATCTCCGGCTGGAAGGCAACCGCTCAGGCGCGGCTATTAGCAAGGCGTTACGCCCAGGTTGCTGAGGCTGGTTGACCTTGTTGCTTCTGCCTGAGTGCTGCAACGGCAGACCGGATGCCAACAAAGCAGCCGGTCGTGTGTTCGAATCACACAGGGGGCGTTTCAGTTGGGGCCTGGATTTTGCCCCAAATAGCAGTCAAGGCAATGGCTTTAATAGTGAATGTCCGTGGTGGCCCTTGACTGGTTCTGCCAAGCTTTGGGGGCAAAATGCTCATACTTCTGCTCACACCTGTGAGCAGTTTTGATCCGTCCCGCGCAAGACCTGCTTGCTTGGCGCCCACCAGAAAGCCCGATCCTGTGAGCGCACTGCTCCCCCTCAAGATGCAGGCGAAGGGATTTTCGAGAGGGCGGTTTGTCAGTCCCTACAGGGGGAGGGCCCGGCTGCGGGTCATAGCCTGGGCTGGCGATGGCAAGCAGCGCCAAGTCTTGATGGGCTTCCCCTGGTCGCCCGTCCAGGCCGAAGACATTGCGGCAGCGGCAGTAGCCGCAAGAAAAGCTTTCCTAGGAGGCGCACCCCTAGGCGGGGACCGAGGACGGCAGATGCAGGTTCTGCAGACAGCTGCACTGCAGTTGTCGGAAGGTTGCCAGCCGCGGTTGAACCGCACCCCGCAATCTTCGCCTCCTCCCCTGCGATGAATGGGTCGCCGGATGGGAGCTGGTGAACTGTTTTCATCCTCACCTGATGCCACCTCTACGAGTCGGAGAGAGCGGTGAGGCTCTGGCCAAGTACCTCAAACGGCGCAGGTCATGGCAGGAGCTCAGGAACCACTACACCGCCATCGGGGAAAGGCTGGTGCCGCATAACTTGCGCCACGCCTATGCACACCGAGCCCATGTCTTTCTCGGGCTGGCGCCGAAGGTGGCCGCCACCCTGATCGGCCATAGCGTTCAGACACACCTGGCGGCTTACATCCGTTGGTGTGGTGACGACGTCGTCGATGCGGCATTGGCCTAGGACGGTATCCAGTGGACCGCTGCCAACAGTTGATGCCCTGAAACAACCCTTGCAACAACAGCTGGCAAAAACCTGTCGTGCTACTGCCGCTCCTCAAGTTCATTCCCCGATGCGACGCCAACAGACCGCTGGATCGCCAAAGCCCCCCGCGGAAAACCAGGCCCTTATTCAGGGAAAGAACCTTTTCCTTGAATAAGCTGATCTCGAATTTAAGGTTCGCGGTGCGGGACCTATCAGGAGTGTTGTCCGCTAGGGGTGCTCGAGTTGAGCACCAAGCTGCAGGGTACTGCGCGCTGAGGTCTAATTCCTGCGTGGATCGAGCCTCGTTAGCATCTTGATACGAGTCTCTAGTTGAGGTTAGATTTGCGTGAGCCTTGATTAATGCGGGTCAAGAAAATGCAGCCTTCTATGGCCTGGGATGGTTGATGCTAACAACTTGTGGCTGTGACCAATCACGTGGTTGACGGCTCCAGCGCTGGGGATGCTTCTGCCGAGCTTTCTCATAGGTCTGCTGACGGATGCAGCTGATCGCATCAGCTTGACCGTAGTGGCGCTGATTGGGCGTCACGTACTTGATGCCGCTATGGCGGTGCTCACTGTTGTACCAGTCAACAAAGCCATCGACCCAGACTTTTACTGAGAGCAGGTCTCGAAAACGCCGTAGCGGATAACTCTGGTGGTATTTCATAATGCGGAACCATGATTCAGCGTAGGCGTTGTCATTGCTTACGCGCGGCCTTGAGAACGACAGCGATACACCCAACTCAGCCATCTTTGCGGCCAACGTAAATGAGCGCATGGGGGCATCATTATCTGAATGCAGGACCGCAGATGTCTCCTTGCTGATCTCTTCATCGCGGCAGATGCGATCAAAGAATGCGCTGGCCAGCTCGCTGCATTCGCGTTCATGGGCTTCCACGCCAAGGATTCGCCGGCTCCACACATCTATCACCATGTAGAGATAATAGAATTGGCCTTTGATCGGTCCAGGCAACAGGGTGATATCCCAGGCCAGAACTTGATTAATACCTGTTACCTCCAGCACAGGAACATTCCTCGGCTCCCGCGGCTGACGGCTTCTCCCGCGGTGGTTTAGTAGCCCTTCTTGCCGCATGATACGGTATATCGTTGACTCTGAACCAATATAGATTCTCTCCTCGGCAAGAATGGCGACAATCTGGTTAGGCGTAAGATCAGCAAATCGCGCCTCATTGATGATTGCGATCACGCGCTTCCTTTCTTCTTTCCCGAAACGCTGAACCACATGCCTTGTCGACCCCTTGCGGCAATCTTGGGTGAATCCCTGCGCTTTAAAGGCGATACCCCAACGCCGTAGCGTCCGTGAGCAGATGCCGATGAGCGCCGCTATGGCCTTGATTGACACTCCCCTTCTCTGGCCTTCATGGAGAAGCCTGAGAGCCTTCTGACGATCCTCGCTCATGATTAATTCTCCTCGTCTTGTGGCCAGAGGGCATCCCGCTTTTTTGCAATCAACAACAGCGTTGCTGCCTCAGCAAGGGCCTTTTCCTTTTTCTGCAGGTCACGCTCTAGCCGCCGTATCTCGCGTGCTTGTTCTTGCTTCTTCCGCTGGAGTTCTCGCTGGTCAGCCATGCTGGGAGTGCTATTGCCATTGGCATCCTCGGCTGCCTGGCGCCAACGGGACAGCTGTTTGGGGTACAGCCCCCGCTCCCGGCAGAAGGCACCCAAATCGGGTCCGCTAAGACCGGCCGCCTGGATTACGGCCGCCAGCTTGTCAGAGGCACTCCACTGTTCAGGTGCCTTGTTGGTGGCTGGCACCAGCTGTCCTTCCTGCTTCCAGCGATGCCGCCAGCTGTAGAGGGTATGGACATTAATCCCTGTGGAGCGAGCGATCTCAGCCACGCTCTCCCGACTGGGCGGGCTCATCCTCTGGCGGATCTCGGCCTGTAGCTCCGGGTCATAGATCGGTTTCATCAGTCATGGTTGGGCCCCCTGGTGGATGGGTCATACCAAGCGGACTTCTTTCCTGACGCAGGGGGGGAAGAAGTATCGGAAAGCCGAATCCGATGGGGCCGCCTCTGTTCAATCACCAGCTCCCTGCCATGCGCCGGATGGTGGCGCCGAGCGAAACGTTCCAGATCTCACAGGCTTTCGCAGCGGCTCAGGATCCCGCCCACAGCCGCCAGAAGCAAGTACCAAGCGGGAATACGAACTCCTCGACGCATCCGGACCTCTGGGATCGCCTTGAGGAAGCCGATCAGATCGAGATCGGCTGCAGCAGAGCCAGTTTTGGCCACAAAGAAGGAGCATGCCGGCTCAGTGAACCCAATGCTGAAAGCTCAGACCACGGCGTCTGTCACACACTTTGAACCAAATCGGAGGCTAAGGATGTCGAGCTTGCTCAATCGTAGGAGCCCCTCTCAGGGCGGTTCTCTCATTAAGTTGCTAGCTGCCCAGGATCTAGCCCGCCTCTAACCAGCTTGAGCGCCCAATCCAGGCTAGCACTTGCAAAGTGTTCTACCTTAGGATGTTAGCGTTGTGAGGCAGCTAAAAAACGCCCAGTCTCGACTCGATGACATTCTTTAAAACTGTTGCCACGTTGGCTTTGATGGTAACCTTGACAAGCTGTGGCGGCTCGGCATCTAACTCATCAAAACCAGTGCCTCCAGCGGGCGACACTCTCGCAAGTGTGTGCCCGGAGGCCATGGAGCTGATGAAGCAAGGTGCAGAAAGTATAGAGAAAGCCGATAAGAATAAAGACATTTCCGGCCCAGCCTATTTAGACGAACTCCAGTCTATCGTGGATAGACTTGACAAGCTTGAAAAAGGAATCAAGACAGATGAAGAAGCGGCTCCAGTGCAAAAGCTGGCCAATGGCTTCGCTAAAATCCTGGAAGAGCAGTCGGCTGGTCAAGCTATCAGCGTGAGCACCGGAAAGATGTTTGCTGATGCAGCGAAAGACCTGAGTCTTACATGCATCGCTTCTCTGCGTGGGAATTGACTTCTCCATGCATTGATCTGCAGGTCTGATTTAGGGCTTTGGGCGTGCTTGGGCTGTCCCTTGTGCGCCAGATGTCCTGCTACCCATGCACAACTACCAAAATGTCCGGATGGCACCCATCAGCTTGGGCCCTCTGGAGAGTTGATACGCGGAGAAGGGAGCTCCACTAGGTAATTTGGTGACCCAGTATCACGTTCCAGAGATTTGCGAGCAAAGCGGCTGGAGCCTCTCCAGGATCGAATCTGCAGTTCCAGCCCAGCTCAAAGGAGCTGAGCACTTGTTGTAGATGACGAACAAATGCTCGATTTTTACGATCAGCGCTTGAGAAGCTGCCACGCCGGTTTGCCCGCTGGATGATGATTCCAGACCAGCGCTGCACCTAGTTGAGCCAGGAGGCGTGGGCTTCGTAGGCGATCACCTCAAGACGGTTGTAGAACTTTTCTATGACAGAGAGGCACGGCCGGGTCTTGGTGCTCTTTTCGGCGCCATGGAGCAGTTTCGCTAGAGTGATAGCAGAAATGGCCATACTGTCGGCGTTCTCATTGAACAATCGCAAAGCACAGATGGGCCGTTGCTTAATCACGTAGATCGTGATATTCGTATCTAGCAAATAGCGCAGCATCAGCACTAGAAGTCTTTCGCGTCCGCTCGGCTTTGACTGGCCCCGCTCGGGCAGGAAATTATCGGGAACGGTTGGGCCTTTTAAAAAGCTGTCCCAGAGATGTGCCACGGAGCTGATAGGGTTGCCGCCATTTCTTGTGGTTAGGTTTCAAGGATTGGGGTTCCCCCGATTTCGTGGACAGCTCTCAGGGCCTCAGGGAGGTTGGGCTTTGCGACTACCTGCTCGATCAGCGCTAGGAGCCAGACCTGGGCCGGGAGCAGGAGCAGGCCCAGGGCCCGGTGGGCCCTGATCGACAAACACCCATCCACGCAAGGGGGATGCGCGCCGGGCCTACCGGCCGCCATTCCCGGGCCGACTTGCTGTCTTTGGTTCGGGGAACCAGGGGCTGTAAGCGGCGGACAGGGCAGTGATCTTAGCCATGGCCAGCCCTTAACCAGACGAGCATCCAACGCGTCATCAGATGATGACTAGAATGATGTGAACCCTGGGCGGGATCATGCGCACCACCGTCACCCTCGACGATCAACTGCTGGCTAAGGCCGAGCAGCTGTGCGGCCATCTTGAGCGCAGCGCCCTGTTGAAGGAAGCCCTGGGGGCCCTGGTGCAACGGGAGAACGCCCGTCGTCTGGCGGCGCTGGGCGGCAGTGAGCCCAACTTGGAGCCGACGCCCCGTCGCCGGAGCGCTGCATGATCCTCGTCGATACGTCCGTCTGGGTGGATCATCTGCGCAGCGGGGTGCCACTCCTTGCCAACTTGTTGCAGGAAGGGGAGGTACTGATCCACCCATGGGTGATCGGTGAGATCGCCTGCGGCAATCTGCGCAAACGACAACAGGTGCTGGACCTACTGCAGGGCCTGGCAACGGCAGTGGTGGCCAGCGACTCGGAAGTGTTGCTGCTGATTGAACGGGGCAAACTGATGGGTCGAGGAATTGGTTATGTCGATGCCCACCTATTGGCATCCGCCAAGCTGAGTCGCTGTGGCCTGTGGACCCAGGACCGTTGTCTGGCGGCACTGGCCTAGGAACAAGGGCTGGCAGGTCCGGGGGACGGATTGGCGAAGAGCATGATATTCAGCAGCCCTACATCGATCCCGGAAGATCGAGCCAGCAAGGGCTGACGCGAAGGGTTACGCCCTCCAGGCCAATTCCGGCGGCAGCGTCGGCGTCCTATCGCTGCACCCCAGGCAGGGCTGATTCAAAGTGTGTCACAGGCACTCTTGCCGCTCCTGTCAGCATGGGTTGAGGTTGGCGGAATCGCCTCCTCCTTGTGTCTGACAGCGCTTTTGCTGCAACCGATCTCGATCTGATCAGCTATCTGAGGTCGATCCCGGA
>CAMAPJ010000102.1 GCA_945860085.1 Synechococcus sp. UW140
AACAGGGTGCGATCACTGATGCGCAACGCTGCGCAGGCTTCTCGGGTGGAGTGGGAATAGGCCATGGTTCGCCGCAACTCGTCTGGGCAGAAAACTAGGCGACTCGATAGGCCCTAATCCGCCACATAGGAGTCATTTCTTGAGATAAAAACAACGAAATTAGACATCCAAGAGTTACCTTTTAGCAGCCAAATTGGCCGCCCAACAGGTAACCGCTTCCCCTGCAATCATTCTGCTGGTCTCCTTTGCGGTAACCCTGTCGCTGCCCCTCAAGGCGGTCCCCGTAGTTCTGTGGATGCACAGCCGCCAATGCCCAGCTACCGGGACGCCTTATCCCCCAATCCAGGGGGCTGGCAACGCAGGGCTGGGCTTAGCCCTTGAGCGCGGCCAGCTGCCTGGCCAGGGCGATGATTTCCGGGCTGATGGCCTCAGTTCCACTGGCAGTGGCACTGGCACTGGCACTGGCACTTGTCCGCCCCTCGTCGTGGGCTACCAGCTGCAGCAGCCCCTGGCGGCGATGCTCTGCCCGTTCTTCCACGAGATAGCGGCGGGCATGGACCGCTTCGCTGTGGCCCATGGCCTGGGCCTTCAAGGAGGTTGACCAGGTGGTTGTTTCACGGGCCCTCAGGGCCCAGGCGTGGCGCAAGTCATAGAGCTTGCAGCGCTCCCGCTTCTCCTTGGGCTTGGACTTGCCAGGTAGCTGCCGAGGCTGGTGATACCCGTAGAGGTGAACCGGCAATTCCCGATCCGGTCGCGCGCTGTTCCTCATCCATTGGGTCAGAACCCGGCCCAGCTGTTCGTTGTTAATGAACTGCACGGTTCGATCCGATCGCTCGGCCGTCTTGATCGGATTTCGGCGGCGCAGCTCAGCCAGCATCGCCCTGGCATGGGTCCGATCGTTGAGCCGATAGCGATCAATCCAGGCCTCCGGTAGGGCGATAGCGAAACGGTGGCCGGTCTTCGTTTGGGTGCCGCTGCCATCAGCTAAAAAATGGCCCACCGAGATCAACCGCCCGTCATCACGGTCTTCCCCCGGCAGGCTGTCGAGGTGCCAAACCTCGTGGTTGCGCAGGCCGTAGGTGGCCACCATTGCCATCACCCAAGCCCGAAACGGCTCCAGCTCCTGGAGCTGGTCAAGCCACTCCTCGATTTCGTTCGTTTTGGGGATGAACCGGGGCTTAGGGGCCTGCAGTTTCCCGGAGGACACCTTGAGCCCATGCAACCTGGCCCGCAGCTCCGGGGTCGCGATCGGGACACCTTTGAGTGCCAGGTAGTTCACCATCTGGATCACTTGCAGGAAGCCCTTGGCGTTGTAGGGACGCTTGACCAGCGCGGCAGTTGCATCCGCCCGGTGCGCCTCAATCGAGCCGGGGGTGTACAGGGCAAAGGTTTCCAGGTCCTCCACTAAGGCCACCTGGGCATCCTCAAAGCTGCGGCCGAAATGCGCTGCATCGCGGAAGCAGACAAACGGGTTCCGGTCCCTTGCTTTGGGGCCACCAGGGGCAATGTCGGCTAGCACTAATTGCCGAATCTCGCCCCAGGTCTGTCCCTGAAAAGCAGGGCTTCCGCCCGTCTCCACAAGAAGGCTCCAGTCGAGGCCCTGGCCACCGGCTTGCATGTCCTTATGGGCCTTGAGCAGCAGCGAGGCCAGATCCTCAAGGGCAATGTCGTCATCCAGAGGGAAACGCTTGGCCGCCATCGAGCGGCCGCCCCGGCGGGTTTCATAAACCACTGGATAGGGGCTACGCCCGTTCGGGTTCTCTCGAACTCTCCAGGGGCAGCCAGCCAGCCTCAGCCGCTGAGTCGCCTGCTCAAGCCCACTCCTCCCCCGCATGCACCCACCCAAAATCGGGCTCCAATTCTGGCCGGGGCTGCCTGTAAGTGGAACAGACAATGGAACAGATTCCTGTCAAACCTGGCCCCACAGGGGCCCGTCCAGGCGGACCGTGGCAAACCAGGCAAGAGGCTGAAAACTCAGCAGCCTCAGGGGGTTTGACCGAAAACCCTTGGGCAATAAGACATGGGTCGCCTGAGATTCGAACTCAGGACTAATCGGTTAAAAGCCGAGTGCTCTACCGCTGAGCTAGCGACCCGCCGCGTGGGACAAACCCATGGGCAGCCCTTTCGGGCACCAAGGGAAGGTATCACCCAGCCGGGGTCTCCTCCAAATGCTGGTGGGTCCGTGGGGTGCCAGGAACAGGGCACACTGACGCCAGCTGTCGCTGGTAAGGCCTGATATGGCTGCGCTTCCCTGGCCCGAGCCGAGCTTGGATCCTGAATCCTGGGTAGCAACCAGTGCTGTGGTGATCGGCGACGTGCGGCTGGCAGCCGGCGCCAGCCTCTGGCCCACCGCGGTGGCCCGCGGCGATGTCTGCCCGATCGTGATCGGGCCCGGCAGCAATGTGCAGGACGGCGCGGTCCTGCATGGGGAACCGGATCATCCTGTGACCATTGGCGCCGCTGTGACCGTCGGCCACCGGGCTGTGATCCACGGGGCCACCCTGGAAGACGGCTGCCTGATCGGAATCGGCGCGATCGTGCTCAATGGCGTCACCGTGGGCACAGGGGCCCTAGTGGCAGCCGGCTCGGTCGTCACACGCGATGTCCCTCCCCGCTGCCTGGTGATGGGGGCTCCGGCCCAGGTGAAACGGGAGCTCTCGGCTGAGGCGGTCGCTGAGCAACGTCAGCATGCACACCGCTATCAGCAACTGGCCCAGGCCCATGCCGGCAAGTCTCAAGACAGCGGCTTTGGGAACTGACTGAGATGGACCTCGGATGTTTGGGGCCCAGGATCTGCGGGGTACAAGCTCAACTTTGGTCAGCCTGGGCAACGCCAGTCAGGACTGACGCCGCCCCCAGCTGGAGCGTTCTGCGAGGGCCAATTGCTGCAATTTTGATCAGCTTGGTCACCGGGCACACGGTTGGGTGTTCCAGTCCGTAGGATCTCGCCACGCGATTGCTACGCAACACCCATGGATGCTCGGCTTCTGCTGGTTGCCACCCCCGTGCTGCTTGCCGTGGGTTGGGCTGCTTTCAACATCGGCCGCGCTGCCGTTGGTCAACTCCAGCTCATGCTCAAGCGCGCCAGGGCCTGAGTTCTGACTGGGGCCCAAAGTCCGGCTGTTGAGAGCCCGTTGTTGTCTTCTTTGAGCCAACAGGAACGAAACCGTAGGGAGCCCCTTCTGGTGATCGGTGCGGGCTTGGCAGGCACGGAAGCGGCCTGGCAAATCGCTTCCGCTGGCTTGCCTGTGCGGCTTGTTGAGATGCGGCCTGTGCGGCGCTCCCCGGCCCACCACAGTGCTGAGTTTGCCGAACTTGTCTGCAGCAATAGCTTTGGCGCTCTTAGCAGTGATCGAGCTGCCGGGCTTCTGCAGTCAGAACTCCGCCAGCTGGGTTCGCTGGTGATTGACACCGCCGACCTCCATGCCGTGCCTGCTGGAGGCGCCTTGGCGGTGGATCGGGGCCGCTACAGCGCCGCCCTCACCGCCGCACTAGAAAACCATCCCCTGGTGAGCGTCGAACGGCGTGAGCAGCTTGAGCTGCCCCAGGCCGGTCAGCTTGCTGTGCTGGCGACAGGTCCGCTGACCAGTGACTCCCTAGCTGAGCAGCTGCGGGCCTTCACAGGACGAGACGACTGCCATTTCTTTGATGCAGCCAGCCCGATCGTTGAGGGAGACAGCATTGACCTGACGGTGGCGTTCCGGGCCAGCCGCTACGACAAAGGCGATGCCGACTACATCAACTGCCCCATGGACAAGCCGCAGTTCATGGCTTTCCGGGAGGCCCTGCTGACTGCGGAGCAGGCCGAACTCAAGGATTTTGAACAGGGCAACGCCAGCTTCTTTGAGGGCTGCCTGCCGATTGAGGAGTTGGCCCGACGCGGCGAGGACACCATGCGCTACGGGCCGCTCAAGCCGATTGGCCTCTGGGATCCCCGTTGGGGCGACCTACACGATCGCGATGTGCGCCGCGCCAAAAGGGCCTATGCGGTGGTGCAGCTGCGCCAGGAAGACAAGGACGGCCGGCTCTGGAACCTGGTGGGCTTCCAGACCAACCTCAAATGGGGCGAGCAAAAGCGCGTTTTAAGGCTGATCCCAGGCCTGGAAAACGCCGAATTCGTGCGCTTTGGCGTGATGCACCGCAACACCTTCCTGGAGGCCCCCCAGCTGCTCGATTCCACCCTGCAGTTCCGCAGCCGGCCAACCCTGCTGGCCGCCGGCCAGATCACCGGTACCGAGGGCTACGCCGCAGCCGTGGCGGGCGGCTGGCTGGCTGGCACCAATGCCGCCCGGCTCGCCCTAGGCCAAGAGCCCCTGAGCCTGCCCGCTACCACCATGATTGGCGCCTTGACGCACTTCATTGCCGAGGCTCCCAGCGGCAAATTCCAACCCATGCCCCCCAACTTCGGCCTACTGCCGGAGCTGCCCGAGCGCATTCGCGACAAACGGCGCCGCTACGGCGCCTACAGGGACCGGGCCCTGGCCGACCTGGCTCCCTATGCGCGGCAGCCGGCCCCGTCGCCGCCGGCAGGGGACCTGCCAACCGCGGCGACCCCGCCACCAGCGCAGCCGCAGCTGACTCCTGCGTAGGGTCGGACCTCCAATCACCCCAGCCGAGCGTCCGTGCCCGCCAGCCTGTCCTCCGCTCCAGCCAGCCAGCCCAACAGCGCTCCGGGCGCCGCTGATCGGGCCCTAGGCAAGGGTCCCTGGGATGTGGTGGTGATCGGCTCAGGCATCGGTGGCCTAGTCACCGCCAGCCAGCTGGCTGCCAAGGGCGCGAAGGTGTTGGTGCTGGAGAGATATCTGATCCCAGGTGGTTCGGGCGGCAGCTTCACGCGCGAGGGCTACACCTTTGATGTGGGCGCCTCGATGATCTTTGGCTTCGGCCAGAAGGGACATACCAACTTGCTGACTCGGGCCCTGGCCGATGTGGGGGAGGCGTGTGAAACGATCGCCGATCCGGCCCAGCTGGAGTATCACCTGCCCGATGGCTTGGATGTGGCCGTCGATCGTGATTACGACAGTTTTATCTCCCATCTGAGCGCCCTGTTTCCGCATGAAACCAAGGGGATTCGGGCTTTCTATGACACCTGCTGGAGCGTCTTTAACTGCCTCGATGCGATGCCGTTGCTGTCGCTGGAGGATCCGGCCTACCTGGCCAAGGTGTTCTTTCGGGCGCCCCTGGCCTGCCTGGGCCTGGCCCGCTGGTTACCAGTGAATGTGGGCGATGTGGCCCGCCGCCACATCCAAGATCCCGCCCTGCTCAAGTTCATTGACATGGAGTGTTTCTGCTGGTCTGTGATGCCAGCCGACCTCACGCCGATGATCAATGCCGGCATGGTCTTCTCCGATCGCCATGCGGGGGGAATCAACTACCCCAAAGGGGGGGTCGGGGTGATCGCCCAAAAGCTTGTGGCGGGACTGGAGCGCCATGGCGGCGCCATTCGCTATCGCTCGCGGGTCACCAAGGTGCTGCTGGAGAGCGGCCAGGCCGTTGGCGTGCGTTTGGCCAATGGGGAGGAGATCCGGGGCCGTCGGGTGGTGAGCAATGCCACCCGCTGGGACACCTTTGGCAGCCTGATCGAAGAGCAGGACAGCCCGGTCTCGGAGAGCACCTGGCGCCGGCGCTACAAGCCCTCTCCATCCTTTCTCTCCCTCCACCTAGGCGTTGAAGCGTCGTTGATCCCGGCCGGAACCCACTGCCACCACCTGTTGCTCGAGGACTGGCAAGCGATGGAAGACGAACAGGGGGTGGTGTTTGTCTCGATGCCCTCCCTGCTCGATCCCAGCCTGGCGCCGCCGGATCGCCACATCGTCCATGCCTTCAGCCCCTCGTCGATGCAGGCCTGGACAGGGCTCGAGCCAGCCGCCTACGCCACCAAAAAGCAGGCCGATGCCGATCGCCTAATCGCCCGGCTCGAAGCGATCCTGCCTGGCCTAGCGGCGGCGATCCGCCACAAGGAAGTGGGTACCCCCCGCAGCCACCGCCGCTTCCTCGGCCGCAGCGGCGGCAGCTACGGCCCCGTGCCTGCCCTGCGCCTGCCCGGCCTGCTGCCGATGCCCTTCAACCGCACTGGAATCGAAGGCCTTTATTGCGTCGGTGATTCCTGCTTTCCAGGCCAAGGGCTCAATGCCGTCGCCTTCAGCGGTTTCGCCTGCGCCCATCGCATTGGTGCGGACCTGGGCCTGAACCCCTGGGCGCTGCCAAACTGAACTGATCCCCGCTGCTAATCCTGATCCAGCCGGCTAATACTGATTCGACCTGCCATAAGGAGTCGTGAGCGCCTTCACTTGTGCCTCAATCCGAGGTAAATCGTCGAGACGCCATGCACAACGAATTCGACACCGATGGAGAGGGTGAATAGCCCCATGATCTTGGTGAAGATCGTCAGCGCCAGGGGACCAACGCGGCGCATCACGGTATTGGCGAAGCGGAAGACCAGCGCATTGATCAGCACCAAGGTCAAGATCGCCGCCAGCAGGCTGTCGCTGCTGGCATTGTGGGACGCTGCGCTGGCGAACAGCACCACAGCCGATGCCGTGCCGGCACCCACGGTGAGGGGAATGCCGATCGGCACCACGGCATTGGATAGGGCCGTACTGAAATCGTCCTGATCGGGAATGTCCACCGACTTGTGCGCCGCCGGACCATGGTTGGCGGAGTTCATCATTTCCATCCCTACGCCGCCCAGCAGCAAGCCCCCAGCGATCTCAAAGCTGCTGATCGAGATGCCGAAGAAGTTCAGCACAGCCGTGCCGAACAGCATGAACACCACTAGGAAGACAAAGCAGACAAGACTAGTGAGAAAAATCACATGCCAGATGCGTTTTCTGGCCATCCCCTGGGTCTGGGCCAAATAGGCGCCAAGCGACGACACATTATTGCCGATGGCCAGCAGACCGATGAGATAGTGCTGGAATGTTCCGTTATCCATAACGTCAGCTTATTAAGAGTGGAAAGTGCAGTTTTGCTGCGCTTAGTGATGGAAGGATTGTCTAACTTCATGAGGTGAGGGCATCGGTCCATCTAGACACTGGAACCAGTCGACGGCCCGCTCCATGTCCTCCAGCAGCACATCACCCATATCACGGCTGAAACCGGCGCGAATGACGAAGCGCAGTACGGATATGGACTCGCAGTTGGCCGGCAGGGTGTAAGCCGGGATCAACCAGCCCCGTTCCCGTAGCTTGTCGGCCAACTGGAACACGGTCCAGTTGTTGATAGCAGGATCGAGGCTCACCGCGAACACAGGGAGCTGCCCTAAGGGATGGCTGACCAAGCGCAGAGGGCCAAGCTTGGCGATGCTATCGGCGAGATAGCAGGCGATCGCCTCCAGGGTTTTCATCCGATGTTGGTACCCCTCATGGCCGAGGTGGATGAAATTGAAGTACTGGCCTACAACCTGCGCCCCGGGGCGGGAGAAGTTCATGCCAATCGTGGGCATCTCACCGCCTAGGTAGTTGACGTTGAAGCGCAGTTCCTCAGGAAGCTGGCTCTGCTCACGCCACAGGCACCAGCCGACTCCGGGCAAAACCCCACCATATTTATGGCCACTGGAATTGATCGAGACGACCCGCGGCAGTCGGAAGTCCCAGACCAAATCCGGTGAGTTGAAGGGGGCGACGAAGCCGCCGGAGGCCGCATCGACATGGATGGGTATGTCGATCCCTGTGCGCTCCTGCAGGGCGTCGAGCGCAACCTGCAACTCCTGGATCGGTTCATAACTGCCGTCGAACGTGCTGCCAAGGATGCCGACGACGCCGATGGTGTTCTCATCGCAGAGAGCAATCGCTTCATCAACACCTAGCTGCAGGCGCTCCGGGGTGATCGGCACCAGCTTCGGCTCGACATCGAAGTAGGCGCAGAATTTGTCCCAGCAGATCTGGGTGTTAGTGCCCATCACCAGATTGGGACGATCGCAGAGCCTGCCGGCGGCCTGGCGGCGTCGGCGCCAGTGCCAGCGCATCACCAGACCGCCCAGCATGCAGGCTTCGCTCGAGCCGGTCGTGGAAGTGCCCACCGCCTGGTCCGGGTCAGGGGCATTCCAGAGATCGGCGATGATCTTGAGGCAGCGATCCTCAATCTCAGCGGTCTGGGGGTATTCGTCCTTGTCAATCATATTCTTTTCAGCGCACTCCTCCATCAGCCGCCGCGCTTCAGGCTCCATCCAGGTGCCTACGAACGTGGCCAGATTGAGTCGCGCGTTGCCATCGAGCATCAGGTGATCGTGAATCAGCTCATAGCTCAGATCGGCTTGCAGGCCCTTCTCTGGCAGCCGATTGCGGGGGATTTGATCCGGCAGGTTGGCTGCCGCCAACCTGGCACTCAAAAGAGCGTTCATACCAAGAGTCTTGGATCGGTGGCGTGAGCTCATTTAGGTCCAATCAACAGATCCCTATTCAAACGCATCGTTGCGGCTCGGTTGGTCGTGGAGAAACCAATGCCAAAATCTTTGAGCTGGCGCAACTGGCAACCAACGCGGATGCCAGGGTGGCAATCCAATGCCAGAACGACTGAGTGTCACTGAACGGGCGCCCTCAGACGTTCAGCCAGCTCCATCTGCCTGCCCTAGGAGCCTGTCGCGCATAGATCCGCGCCAGCTTCTCCACAGACGCCCCAGAATCTGCCCAGAACGTAGTAACTGCAATGGATCTGGGCGAGAGAATGGGGCATGCAAAAGCTCAAGACCTTCCGCCCCTGGCACCCGGAGCAG
>CAMAPJ010000103.1 GCA_945860085.1 Synechococcus sp. UW140
TGGGCGATCAGATCATCAAGGATGACATTTGCATCGCCAAGGCCAAGCCGTTTTGCGGTGAGCAGCATGCGGCGGCTGGTGATCTCCAGGGGCTTTGTATAGCGCCCTTTTTCACCATGCCAGGCCATCGCCATCCTGAGTTTTTGCTGGGGCCACTGGCCGCTGGCCCGTCCGATTACCGGCCAGGCCGAGAGCACGTCATAGAGCGGGGTGAGCTGAAAGCGGCCGCCGGGATTAAGAAAGAGGCTGAAGTTTTTGGCGTGGCCATCAATGGCGCGCAGCATCCAAAAAAGCAGCTGCGCCTTGAAGAAGCAGGCAAGGTCGCTGCGCTCTGAGGATTGGGCCAGCAGCGCGGCAATTGCCGTCATGCCTGGTCCGCCGTTGTTTTCGTATTTGTTAGCAGCTGGTGTGGCGGTGGCCTGGCAAAAGTCTTCTGTGGGTAAGCGCAGCCAGTAGGCACCACTTGCATGCAGGCGACGATCAAAACGCTGCACGATTAGGCAGCGCTCACCGTCGAAACGGCCTATTTCTGTAGAGGCCACAGGCAGGCCATAGGCCTGGAGCACCTTGCTGCAGAGCCACTCGTTCTCAACTGAGGAGCTGAAATCAATCTGCCCCTCGCCAATCACACCCATCGGCAACTTGAAGAGGTGAGTGGTGGGGGTACTTCCAAGCGGCAGACACCATTGGTTGTTGTGCCAGAGGAAGGCCGTTTTCTCCTGGGCACCGGCAATGGAGAGCCGCAATGCATCAGCTTCCAGGTCCGGGGAACCAGGAGCTGGGGCAGCTGTTACGGCGCGCAAGCGCTGGCCGATGTCCTTATCTGTGAGGGGCCTAGCTTCAATGCGATCAATGCCGCTGGGCAGCTGATCTGGCAGCAGCAGCTGCACGGCCCCGGCGCAATCGCGGCCGATGGCAGCCAGCAGATCGAAGGCACTGGTGCTGGCGGCCTGAAAACGGTCCTGGGCCCGGCGGCGGATGAGCTCGCTATCGGGCAGAAGGTTGTCAAACCAGCTCTCCACGGCGTTGCCGCTGAGCGCTGAGGCCCCGAGGCCGGTGGGCAGCGACAGCGATAGCGGCCGGAACTGGCTGGAGTGCAGCCAGGTTTCGTCGTAAGTGAAGGTCTGTGGCCCCCGAGCCGGCAAGCTCCAGGTGCCGACCCGTTCAGCGTTCATCCACACCGCCAGGGAGCGCGCCCGCGTTGGCCTGCCCATCACCACTCGGCCGGCTCGTTGCCGCTCTGGCGGGGGCGCACCACCAATTCGAGATCGAGCGCGGCGGTGATCAACAGCAAGCGCTCCAGGGTGAGGCGCCCCGGTTGCAATTCGAGCTGGGAGAGCCGGGCCTGGCTGGTGCCACCGGCCTTGAGGGCTAGCTCTTGCTGGCTCAGACCCTGCTGCCGCCGGACACCTTTGAGGAGCAGCCCCAACTGGGCAGGGGCGCGGATCACCTGCTCGCCTGCAGCCATGACCTACTTGGAATCTCAATAAACGCACTTTACCAGGATTCTTAATGAATGGCTTTTATTGGGAATCCGACTGGAAGGGGCTCAGCCGCGAAGGCCAGGTATTGGCAGATCAGCCAATACACCGCAGGTATTGGCTCTCTGAAGCGATCCGCCAATACTTCGATTCGCTCAGCGACTCTGCCCCTGAGCTGAAGCAACACGCGCAGCCATGTCTCAGTCTTCCTTCGCCGCCAGGCCAGGGATCGGTGCCAGCACGTCCTGGAGCTTGAGGTAGTTCACCTTCACACCGTCGTCAAGGTCGAGCTCGATGCGTTGCTGGGCTAGGGGTAGCAGCGCTTCCTGCTCCCAGGTCTGACATTCCTTGAGAACCTTGGTAATCTTGTCGGCTTCCTTACGGGCTGCGGTGCGCTCGCTGGGCTTCAGATCCTGATCGAGCTGATTGCGACCGAGCTGTTCTAGACGAGATTCTAACTTTTTCAGATAGGGTCGGAAGTAGTAGTTGAGCACCTGGTTGAGCGTATCCTTTGTGTAGCGGTGCAGGTAGATCAGGCAGGAGAAGCCCTTTTTGGGGCTCTGCACCATCCAATAGATGGGCCGCTTCTTGTAGGTCTGCAGATGATCCTTGTAGAACTCGGTGCAGAAGTATTTGCGGATGTCCTTGCCGAGGGACTCCTCGATGAAGCGCAAGTTTTCGGCGACTCTGCTCTCGGGGAAGGGGACGGTTAGGAACTCGCGGATGCGGGCGACGATGTCGTCTTCAAACCATTCGCCATCGAGAACGGGGATGATGCCGTCGGGGTCGGGTCGGAAGGTGAGGTCGCCAGTGCTTTTGCCGACTTTGGCGACGTAGTTCTCCAACGTGTCGCCGGTATTGGCGAGGATCAGGCCGGGGTGATCGAGGCTGTAGCGGCCCATCATGCAGCCGGTGGCATACGACAACAATTCCTTGATCGTGTCCTGGCGGAAGCGAATCCAGAGTTCGTCCTCGGTGAGATTGCCGCCGTAGCGGTAGGCGGGATTCACCGTGAGGGTGATCTGCTCGATCAGCACTTCGGGAGGTAGTTCGTCCTGAAGGCCGTAAGCGTCGATGAAGAGGCGGTTGTTCTCCTCCTCCAAGCGCTTCATTTCGGCAATAGTTTGTTTGTTGTTGGCAATCCAGGCGGTGTAGCTGGATTCGAGGGTGGGATTGGGATCGGTGGCGGCTGATAGGAGGGGGAGGGATTGGAAGTCCCATGAGCGTTCAGATAAATCCCAATCAGCCATCGCCAATGCTATGCATCGATGGGCGACTTCTGAAAGATCTGATGATGCCGAAAGGGCGGGCGTCGCCGAAACGTGCTCTACTTGGAAGTGAATCGAGGGCGAAAGGCACCGAATGAGATAGCGGAAGACCGCGCTATTCAAAAGACCACAGTAGTATTCCGTTTCGTTTGCTCGGGGGAAAATGGCCGATCCGCTATCCGAAAACACGAATCCTGAATCGTAAGTGCGGCAACAGAAGTCACTGCCCGACACGCGGGACCAACTCACGTGTGGCTCGAAGTACTTCTCCTGGTTCTTGAGTCGTCCGCCTGGTGCGGTCTTGTTGAGCTCCTCGTGGAAACTCTTGATCTCTTCCCCGTCATTCTCGTAGTTGAGCACATAATCACGATTCCCATACCAACGGCAATGTGACCCACCCTTGTTGAATGGGAACCAGTGATTCCCACTCGTCTGTGCTCTCTCCCGCGTCAAGGATTGGAAGCCCACACGACGGTGATCAACTTCGTGCCAAAGCCTTATGAACCGGTTGTTGTCTGAAGTTGTGGCACCTTGAAGTGGAGCGCACGCAACACCAAGTGCAGGAACGCTGCGGAATACTCTGCGGATGCTGGGCCCAGCCCAATAAGCTAGCTGTCGATCTGGAAAAGACGAAAAGTCGCCCTGTCGGACGGCGTAGATCGGAACATCTCCCTTCGCAATTTGGGAAGCCTTGTTCTCGCCACTAGGTTCTCTGGCATCAGCGCAGGCAGCTACTTGGCCTTCAACAGGGGTGGCCTTAAAAGCGAACACAACAGACTGGACTACCTCGCCTGATATCTCCGGGAACGCTCCTGCACCGAGGTGAACTAGAGACTCAAGACCATGCCTTTCCAACAGCCAGTCGCGGACGGCCTTGAACGAGGAAAGAAACATCCAGCTGTGCATCGTCACCATCGAGATGTAACCGCCCGGCCGGCAGAAGTCGCTGGACCTCTTCATGAAGCACGCGAACACGTCCGCCTTGAATGGGCGATAGAAAATTGAGATCGCGTTCTTCAGATCGGAGTTTCGGAGGTTTCGTTCGCCGATATAGGGCGGGTTTACGGCGACCGCGTCGTAGTGCGCCGCGAGCATCTCAGCCTGCTTTACCAGCAGCCCCAAGCGATTGTGCACCTGCGTCACGAATATGTCCCGACTGGTCGACTCGCTGAGCTGCTTCAGTGCCGGTAACTTCTCTGCCAACCCATCGGCCACCTGAATCAGCGAACCAAAGGTGGTGGCGTGTTCAAACAGCTGTTTCAGCTCCACAAGGTCCGCCAGCTTCAGGCCATGGTGCGCAAGGTTGATGGCATTGGCCAATCCCTCCACATCCAGCCCATCGCTGTTCACCAACGCCATCACATTGAGCTGAATGCCGCGCTCAAACAGGCGTCGATCATCGCCTCGCCCTTTCATCATCAGCGCAAAGCTGGTCAGCTGGGCCGCCCGCTCGTCGATATCGAGGCCAAACAGATTTTTCTCCAGGATGAGCTGCGGAATCTCCCGTTGTTGATAGCCGCGCTCCAGATAGATTGCCTTGAACAGCTCATAGGCTTCCACCAAAATATGGCCCGATCCGCAGGCCGGATCGATCAGGGTGAGTTCTTCGGGATTGAGAGATTCCGGCGTGATCGCCTCCAGTTGGGCATTCACCTCTTCGGTCTGCTCTGCCGGCTCGATATAGAACTCCATCTCGCCCTTCAGCGGGCTATCTGGATAGGTGGCCAGCCAGGTGGCGCCGAGTGAGTTCTGCACCATGTACTTCACGATCCAGTTCGGTGTGAAGAGTTGGGTAGCAGCTGGGATGTCTTCGCTTTTGACAACCTTGCCAATTACTTGGTCTTTCTTCTCGGCGATATAGAACTGGTACAGCCAGCCAATGATCTCAACGTCCTCACAGTCGGCGTCACTGATCGTGTTTCGGAAGCCACCCGCGATGGAGCCTTCGCTCAGTAGCTCATCAGGCAACAGCAACTCACTGGCGTCATCCAACCCTTCAAACAACTCAGGCAAAAGCTGGTGATAGGAACGGCAACTGGCGAGCACCAGCTCGCGATACACCTCGCCTTGCGGATCAGCACCAGAGATCGCCGGTGGGATCTGACCATCGAGCAGCCCATGCAGCCGGGCCTCGTTAGTAAGCGGCTTCAGTTCGGCTGGCAGGCTCCCAGCCCGCATCAGCTTCAAAAGTTCCGGCTGGGTTTCACCCTCAGCCGCGGGCATCAACACCTTGCAGCCGAATGGGTGCCAGCCCTTGGCATCCAGATAGCGCAGGGCGCAAAGGCGGTTGAACCAGGTGTAGGCCACTCGTTCCAATAGCTGCTCGCGGTTCTCCGCTTCCTGCTCGCGCAATTCAGCGATCTGCTTGGCGTAGGTGCTAAGCGTGTCGGGGGTTTGGCTGTTCAGCAGCAGATCCAGCTTGCGGCCCACCGCCTCCAGCAGCTGCCGCCGCATCGCCGGAGCGAAGGTCTTCAGGGCGGCGGTGTTGACGGGCATGGATCAGTTGCGGGTCTGAGAAACGAGTGGGAAGAAAGAGAAGGCAGAGTTCAGAGACTGATCCGATGGCCCTGGTCAAGCTCTGCCTGCGCAGAGGCCCGTAGGGCATCGAGCCACTGCTGCAGCTCCTGGCTGTTTGTGATCTGGCTCAACAGGCAGTTCACCTTCAGTCCTGAGGCCGGAACCACCCTGATCAGTTCAGGCGTTGGTCTATCCGGCGGCGCCACTAAGGCCGCCATCCGCTGCAGCTGTTTGGGCACCTCATCGTTCCGGTAGCGGCTCACCCGCAGCAAGGCCCGTCCTGGCTGGCTTGCGGCCTCCACATCGGTTTTGGCCGCTGAAGTGGCTGCCAGCACCTGCTCCTGTTTGCTCGTCTCCAGCTTTTGGAAGTCAGCCGTTGCCTTCAGGCGGGCTTCCTGCTCGCTGATCTCCTCCAGCGCCTTGGCCTTGGCCGCCGCCAGTCGCTCGCCCAGCTGCTTCTGCAGTTCGACTATCGCGCTTTTGGCCTGGGGGATCAGGCCACCGGCATAGGGCTTGTCGCTCTCCAGCAGCATTCGCAGCGGCCTCACCTGTTCTGCCGGCAGGTCGGCGAACTCATCGCCGTAGCGCAGTTCAAAGGCCCGCACCTCGTCGTAGACCGTTTTCTGATTGCCGTTGAGGAACTGCTTGAGTGGGGTGAACATGTCTTCCTCGGCATCCAGCCAGCTGTCCTTGAAGCTGTCCAGCTTGTTGAGCAGATAGCCGTCGTCCTTTTTGGCCATCGCTTCTGCCTGTTCGGCCCAGGGCTTCACAGCGGCCAGGAAGGGGTAGTTGGCGGACTGCGCTGCGATCTCCCGCAGGTCCTGGGCTTCTTCTGCCATCGCCATGCGGAAGGCTTCGCAGGTGCTGCGGGCATCGGTGCCAAGGCTCTGCGCGTTGAACAGCTCCTGGTGGAATCGCTTGAGCGCATTCACCGTGCTGGTGTCGTACACCTCCTGCTTGCGAACACTCACGCCGCCCAGCTTGCGGCTGTTGGTGAGCGCCTCAATCACCTCCACGCTGCTAAGCAGTTCCTTCTCCCGCAGCTCCAGCTTCCCGAGCCGGTAGAGCCGCGCAATAAAGGTGAGGGTGGCCCAGTTGCTCCAGCCATAGGGGCGTCCCTCAAACTTGCGCACCAGCGCTTCTGCGCTCAGCCGCTCGGCTTGATTTTTGCTCCGCTCCACCTCCACCAACACTTCCTGCTCTGCCTCTGACAGCTGCACTGCCAGGCCATCAAGCAGGTCGTCCTGGTCGCGCACCACCGCAGCCACGGTGGTCTCGTTGAAGGCCCCGTGCACCATCTTCAGCTTGGGGAAGGCCGAACGGATCAGCTCCTGGTAGGCCTTGTTGAAACGGGTCTTGGGATCGCCTTCTCCCACCGAGAGGGTCTGGCCATTCACCACCAAAACGGCCAGGCGTAGTTGCTCTTCCGCTAGCCGGGTGATCTCCTGACGGCGGCTGCCGTTCTGCTTGGCCCGGATCGCCAAGATGGCGTTCAGGGTTTCGTCTTCGCTGCCGCTGTTCTGGCGGATGTAGAGGTCGGTTTTGAGCTGGCTGCGGATCTGATCGAGCAGCCGCTCCTTGCCCGGCAACACCGCCATCAGTTCGGTGCCACCCATGTTGCGGCTGTGCAGGATCGCCTCGCTGCCGTAGTTGGGGTGCTCTGGGGTCACCAGGTTCACCACCACATCGCCCTCCTTGCCTTTGATCAAGCCGTCGTCGATCTTTTGGGCAAAGGAGTAGTCGTTGCCGTTGTCGACAAAACGGATCTTGTTGCTTTGCAGCACGTCGTCAAAAACGATCCGGTGCAGCGCCTTGATCACTTCTGAATCCGATACCTCGGTGCGCTTGATCTCCTGCTCAACATCCTTTTCCTTATCGGTGAGGAACTCGTAGATCTCGCCGCTCCGCTGCAGGTAGCTCTGGCTCTCCAGGTTGATCAGGGCATCTTTAACCGCCTGCTCATGGGCGCGGATATCGAAGCTGGGCTCGCTGATTAACAAGATCGCGATGTTGCGCGCCGTGCTCTTGAACTGCGGCACCCACTTCAAAAGGAACAGCGCCTTGAGGATGCGCAGCTCCAGTTCACCCACCTGGTTTTGGGCGGTCACCATCGTCTGCTTCTTATCGCCTCGGATTACCTCATTGATGCCGTCATAAAGCTGGTCAAAGCTGGCCAGGCGCCCCACCGGCAGCTCCTTGATGGCCATCGCCACCTGCTGAAACACCGAGAGCATCGAGCGCTCGCCCACCGCCATGTTGCGGCCCTCAAAAATGCTGTGGGTCGCCAGGCTCTGGATCGCCTGCTGGAACAGACTCAGCTGGTAGGGGTGGAAGGGGTAGAGCCCGCAAAAGCTCTGGCAGTCGCTCCAACCCTTGAGCTGAATTGAGCCATCACTGAAGCGAAACAAGGTGGTGAAGTTCTCCCTCTCCTGCTCGTAAATGTTGATCAGCTGCTCCGGTTCATCCGGGGTCTTGGCCAGCAGGCGCCGCTGGATCACCTCCTGCACATCGGCGCTGGCCAGGGTGAGCTTGGTCTTGAAGCGGCCCTGGATCTTGCTCAGATCGTCGGCCTGCTCAAACTTCACCTGGCCGAGGATTCCCTCCAGGTCGGCCTGGGAGGTGATGAACACGGTGGCGCGGCCATCAGTGGCGCTCGCCAGGCTCTCCACCACGGTCTGCAGGTTGAGCAGCCGGCTGCGTTCTTGGCCGATGAACTGGCCGGCCTCATCCACGAAGAAGTTGAGCCGGAAGCCAGGCGGCTGACTAGCTAGATACTCCTTGACCCGACCAGCGAAGCCCTCGATTGAAAGGCGGTAGCTGTCCTTGGCGTCATTAATCACCTTGATGGCGTCATCTTCGCTGCCGCCGAACTGCTCGGCGTAGGCCTTCGCGAAGCTGCGCTTGGTCACCGTGGCTAGCGCATCACGGTCGTTATCCCAACTGCGGCCGTTCACCCGTTCGTAGGTCTGCTTAAAGGCCTCGAACTGGCCACGCTTGTTGAGGTCGTGCTCGAACTGGGCCACATAGCCCTGGTTGCCGTAATAGCCCTGCAGCTCGTTGAGCACCTTCATGAACACCTCGAGGATCGGTGCCTCGTGGGTGCCGCCGATGCCATCGAACTTCTGATCGATGTTGAACAGCAGGCTGCG
>CAMAPJ010000104.1 GCA_945860085.1 Synechococcus sp. UW140
GCTCGGCTAGCAGCGCGCGGCAGTGCTGCAACCCACCACCAGCCCAGAACAGCCCCCAGGCGTGCTTATTGAAATGCAGGGCCACCCAGCGATTTGGCCTGGCGTCATTGCGCATCAACTGGGCTGCTTTGGCCAGGCTCCAACTGCGACCTGCAGCTACCGAGGGCTGGGATTCAAGCAATAGCCGGCCCTGAGGGTCACGTATGTAGCCAGTGACCACCTGCAGAGAGAAGACATCGATGATCTGAACCTTGCTGGCTGGCTTGCGATGTTGCAGGTTGGGCGACCAGAAAACGAGTGAGCCGCGCTCATCAGCTACGCAGCTCTCCATTTGGGTGTTGGTGGGCATCGCGCGGTCGCCCCTCGGCTACTTGTTGCTCAAGTCTGCCCCTATGGCTCTTGCACAAGGGCAGCATCAGACCGATCGTTGGAACTCACGGCCACCGGCAGATGTCCCCAGACGATTCCAGTGACGATCCCTATGTGCGGATAAGCGTTGAGCTGCGCCAATCCACCCTGGTGTGGCTGGATGACTTACGTAAGGAGTGGGGTCTGCACAGCCGTGGTGACCTGGTGAGCCGCCTGCTCGATGAACTGGCAAAGCCCACCACCGATGAGTAAGCCACTGTTGATCGCTGCCGGGATGCTGCTGAGTGCCAGCGCGGCGCTAGCCCAGCAGCCGGTCCGCCCTCTGCCCAAGGTTGGAGGCTGCCCGCTCGGCTATTACAGCTCCGGCAGCTACTGCGTGCCCAGCTCCGGGGGCAACACCCGCGGTGCCATCGAGAAAAGCGGCGCTGGCTGCCCGCTGGGTTTCTATTCCTCTGGCAACTACTGCCTCAGCAGCCCCAGTAACGAGCGGGAGGCGATCCAGAAGAGCGGCAAGGGATGCCCGCTGGGTTGGTATTCATCTGGTGGGTACTGCGTCAAGAGCCGCTGATTGCCATGGGCTTCCGCTTCCGCCGCTCCGCCCGCCTGGGCCCACTGCGCTTCAACTTCAGCAAGGGTGGGCTTAGCTCGATCTCAGTGGGCGGGCGAGGTGCCTCGTTCAACATCCCCGTCACCCGAAGTGGTGGTGCGCGCACCACGGTGGGACTTCCGGGCACGGGCCTGAGCTGGAGCGTGGAGCACGCGCCTGATCGTCCCACCGTGAACACGGCTGGCCCTGCGGCGGGCCTGCCCAACAGCCGCCGGCTAAGGCCTGGGCAACTTGATGCGCTGAAGCAGCAGTTGTTGGAGGTTTTGCGGCAGGGACTGTTTGCACCCAGCTCCACCGGGGAGCAGCTCTGGGACCACGGCCTGATGAGCCGTCTTGTTGCTGATGGCTCCTTAGCTGCCCGAACCGCTGGCCTGCTGGCTCTGATTGAGACGCCGGAGGCGATGGAGGGCTATGTGCTGCGAGCCCAGGGACAAGACGATGCCAAGCGGCGGGCCCAACGCTGCATCACGGCTGTGCAGGAGGCCTCACGGCTGGCGACGTCGAGGGGCTGGTTGAGCTGACGGCTCAGGCCAGGCGATCTTCTGAGAGCTGGCGGAAGGCGTCGTTCAGCAACACCACCTCGGAAAACGACTGCTCCAGGGCCGAGAAGCGCTGGGGATCGAACAGCTGATCGAAATCGAAGTTGAGGATTGGCCGGATCCCTTCCGGCACGCTGAGGAAGTCGTGCAGCTTGCGCAGCATCTCGCCGGCGTTGCGGTTGGCCTGCTGCAGCTTCTCCCGCTCCCCATTGAAGGCGTCCAAACCCTGCTGTAGCTGGGGGATGGCTCCTTCCAGCAGCTCATTGCCCTTGGCTTTGGCCAGGGTGTCGATCAGCGAGGTGCGCAGCCCATCGATCTTGCCCAGGGCTTTGTTGGTCCACGACCGCTCCCGCAGACACTCCATCGCCGCCTTGACGGCCTTGCACTCCACGGAGAGATCCTCCAACTGGGCAATGCCACCACCGCGCAGCCAGTTGGCTAAACCGCTGGCAGAGCGGAGTTGCATCCTCTCGGCCGGTGGGCTGAGGCTGATACACACTTCCTCGGTGCCCAATGTCTTGCCGTTGGAGGTGAGCGTGCGGCAGCGCACCTCAATTCTCAGGGTCTGCAGGTCGCCTGCCAACTTGAGCGACTGAATCACGCCAAAGTTCTCCTTGACCTGACAGGGGGCCTGGCGGATGCGCCGATCCGCATCGTCCACCAAGGCCTGGAGTTGCCGGTGGTTCTGCTGCAGCAGGGCATAGACCACGGCAACGATGGCCAGGATCAAGAGTCCCGCGATCAGAAAGACCTGCCAGTAGGCGAGCACAAAGCCCAGGGCCGCCAGGCCCAGCAAGGTGCCGCAGCCGGTGGCGCATCCGTTGTTCTGCTGGGCCATCGACAAGCAACGTTGCGTTGGCGTTTCCGCCACTAACTACAGCATCAGTCAGGCACCTTGCCAACGCCACTACTAAAGGAGCCAACTATGCGGAACTCGCATGAATAGCTGTGTTGACGTTGCTTGCTGACCCTCCCGTAGCTTTTGCTGGAGTCCCCTACCCAGCAGCTATGAATCCTCCCGAAGTTGTAGAGGATCCTCAGTTGAGCCATGAATCGGCCCTCGTGGCTGCTGCGCCGGAGTGCAAGGGAATCCGTGCCACAAGCGATTTTCCTCGCGATCTCAGTGGCCTGTCCCCGGAGCAGATCGCGCACACCTACAGCACGATGCGCAACAGCCATGCCTCACTGACCCGTGCCCGCGGCCAGCTGCAGCGCCGCTCCCGTGAGTTGCGCGAGGCCCGTGATCGCTTCCTGGCCACCCTCCATGGTTATGAGGGGCGATTGGTGGCCATCGGTAAGGAAAAAGCTGAGGCCCTTTCCATGGCGCAGGAGCTGCATCGGGAGCTGGAGCTTTTTGAAGGCAAGCAAAAAGCCTTGGATCGTCTGCTTACCGACCTTGATGAGGCCAAGGAGCAGGCAGGCTTCTGGAGCATCCTGCGCATCACCGAACTGATTGCCAAGATGCGCGCGCTGCTGCGCGGAGGAGCCTCCAGCAATGGCTGAACTAAGCGCGCGCTTTGCCGAGCTGATGGCCCGGCTGTCAAAAAGTGACGCCGAGCTGTTCCGCACCCTGGGCGAACAGAACGCCAGCGTGCGCCAGATGGTTGAGGACCTGACTGGCCCTGCGGCCGCTGTGGCTGGCATTAACCAGCCACTCACGCCCGCGCTTGCACCCCAGGCCCTGCTTGCCCCAGAGGCGTGCTCCCTCCCGGCACTGAAAGCGAGGTTTCGCCGGGTGGCCGATGCCCAGTCCTGGGCAGAAGAGCGCCTGGGGCCTGCCCCCAAGAAACCCACCTGGGCTGAGCTGGAGCAGACCTTTCGTACAGGCGCCTGGCCTGTGAAGGCCAGCAAGCGTGGTGCCAGTGGAGCGGGGCTCCAGGCCTCGCAACTCGAGCAGCGGCTGCTGCAGCGGATGGACCTGATGGAGCAGCGCTGCTTGCAGCGGATCGAGGGCCTTGAGCAGCTGATCCGGTCGCTACTGGTGCGTGGATGACAGAGGGAGGTTCTTTCCGAATGGAGCAGCTGGGCCGCTTTCTGCTGCGGGGCCTGCGCATTGGCGCCAGCACGGTGTCGATCGTGGAGCTGCTGCGCAGCGACTGGACCGCTGGCATCAGTGCTGGAGTGGCCTGGCTGGTGTTTCTGCAGGTGGAGCGGCGGCTTCCGCCATTCAGCCCAGAGCCCGAAGACTGATCAGCAGTTCAGAGTCATCGGTGGCCAGATCCAGCTCGTCGCGGATGGTCGTGGCCTCAGCCGCATCAACCACGCACAGCAGTGCTCCTAAGTCGTCGCGGACACCAGCCTGAGCAGGCAAATGCCCGGGGCCAACACTCCGGGTTTTGTTGTTGGGAGCGAGCGAATTCAGAGCAGCCCGCCCAGCCGGATCAGGGCCCCCACCACCACGAAGGCGATCGCCAGGGCGGTGATGCTGCGGATGTGCCAGGCCAGGCCGCTCAGGTTGGCGTCGGTGAGGTTGGGGATCAGCCGCAACCGGGCGTGCAGGGCCAGGGCGGCGGTGCCAGCCAGCAGCAACAGCTTGACGCCCACCAACATGCCGATCGGGTTGGCCGGGCTGAACAGCCCCTGGAAGTCGGGGAGATAGATCCAGCCCATCCACAGACCGGTAAGCACCTGAATGGCCAGGGCCGTGAGTCCTAGCGGCTCGAAGACCTCCTCGAAGGCGCGGACCTGGGCCGCGCTCTGTGCTCGCAAGGCCCTGGGGAGCACCCCTAGATCCAGCACCAGATGGCCGCCGGTCCACACCGTGGCGGCCAGGGCATGAACAATCACCAGCAGCTGAAAAACAGACACGGCAGCTCCTTTGCAGGTGCCTCCACGATGGGTGCAATGTGCCGGGACTAACCATGAAGGTGATCGTTGATCTATGTGTGGTGCCGATTGGTGTGGGCGTGCACCTGTCCCCCTACATCGCTGTCTGCGAGAAGGTGCTCACTGAGGCGGACCTCAAGATCCAGCTGCACCCCAACGGCACGGCGATCGAGGGGGAGTGGCAGCCGGTGTTCCAGGCGATTGAGGCCTGCCACCAGGCGGTACACGCCATGGGTTGCCCCCGCGTTTACACCACCGTCAAGATCAATACCCGCACTGACAAAGACCAGACCCTGGAGGACAAGGTGGCCAGCGTGCAGGCCCTGCTTTGATGCCAGACCAGCGCGACCAGGCCAGCGAGGTTCTGGCCTTCTGGATCACCGAAACCCTGCCTCACCAGTGGTTCGCCAAGGACCGGGCTTTTGACGACCTAGTACAGCAACGCTTTCTCAGGCTGACCCGACGCGCCATCGCCGGTGATCTCGTCGCATGGGATGCAGAGCCGACCGGGGCCCTGGCACTAGTGCTGCTGCTGGATCAGTTCCCGCGGCAGCTCTGGCGCGACACCGCCATGGCTTTTGCGGGTGATCCCCAGGCGCTGGCCCTGAGTCAGAAGGCGGTGAAACTGGGTTGGGTAGCTGCCGAACCTGAGCAGGCGCGGCGGCAGTTCTGGCTGATGCCGCTGATGCACGCAGAAGAGCTGGCGGTGCAGGACGAGGCGCTGCCGCTGTTTGACCAGTTCACCGATTCCCGCACCGTTGATGTCGCCAGCAGACACCGGGATGTGATCGCCCGCTTCCAGCGGTTTCCGCATCGCAATGCTGCATTGGGCCGGGTGTCGAGCGCGGCGGAGCTGGCCTTCCTGCAGACGCCAGGCTCACGCTTCTGAAGCGGCTCGAGCCCTGCGACATGGTGCCGGCGACCACTGTGGCAAGGGATGCCCGCTGGGTTGGTATTCATCTGGCGGCTATTGCGTCAAAAGCCGTTGAAATCTGTCTTGCTGGCAGTTCTATGTTGCAGATCTTGCTGAGCTGCCGTGCCCCAGAGCGAGCTACTGCGGTTTCTGGCCCAGGTGAGGGCTGATCCAGCCCTGCGGCAAATGATGGCTGATGCCCTCACCGCTGATGAGGTGTCGCTGCTGGCCCAAGAGCGGGGCTTTCTGGTCTCTGGCAGCGACATCCTGCGCTTCCACGGTCAGTCGGCCTCTGGGATCCGCATCAGCCGTATCGAGCACCCTGGCGAATATCCCGGCCGCTACTACTGAGTGCGCTTTAGTCCGCAATCAGCACATACAAACAAACCCCCAAGGTTGGCCCCGGGGGTCGTCGTGTCCTCACACGCTGGAGTGTGGAAGGGGCTAGCGAAGCTGCTGGCGTTGGCACCTGGGGCCATGCATTCCAGGTGTGGGGCGGATGGTCCTCCTGAGGGCACCTGTGGCGGTGCGGCTGGAGTGTCGATCAGTCAGGCGCACAAGGTGAGCTGCACTGGGGAATGCTGCTCTCTTGCCCGGCTAGACGACCCGCCCACTAATAAATAAAAACTGTTGGAGCAGGGGCCTGCAGTCAGCGTGCTTCTGGAACCTGGCGGGGTGGCGTGTCGTCCATGTTGGGCGCCTCCTGGGTTGATGAGCACAGCATCGCTGAGCTAGCCGTTGAGCACAATCAGCTTTTACACGCATTGCTTCTGGCTGCAGATAGGAGCAAGGTGGGATTGCTTTGTGGCATGCAGGAGCTCAGGCCCTGCGCAATGGTGGCGGCTTAGATGTCTAAGCACGACGAGTGACAGATGCCATGAGCAGCTACCTGATCCGCCACGACCGTCGCAAGTGTGTCAGCCAAGATCTGAACCAAGTTTGCGAAGAAAAATTGCCAAGGGCGTGATCAAGGGTGCTGCAAAAGGCATTGGAAAGGGTGTCTCGACTTTCTTTGATGAGCTGAGTCCCCGTTAAAAACACCCAAGGGAGTAAAGCCATCCTCGCCAACCATTGCTGGTGCTGGAGTTCGTCTGATTCCCTATCCCACTGAGATCAGAGGGGATGGGATCGCTTATGATCTTCTACCCATGTGTGACCACCGCGGCCGTTCTTTCGGTAGTGCCCGGCTACATGCACCCGGTCAGCCTCACCCGAGGCGATCCGGCGCACTTGGTGAACAGTCTGCCAAACCAAACCGACGACGCCCACGACGGCAGCCAGCGCAGATGAGTCCTCTTTCTTAGGGCGAGCCACAGGCACTACGCAGATCTCTGAACGTTAACCCTTTGAACTAAGTCTTTCTGTCTGGAGAAAATTCTCGTTCGTGTATTCCAGATCCCCTGGGCAGGTGGTAGGTACCTCCCCCAGAAAGGGGAGAGGGAAATCACCGGATCGGCGCTTCCGGTCCTGGCCGCGGCCAGCCCCCGGCAGTGCTAGCTGCTCTGTCGGGTGGGCTAGCTGTTGTTCTCCCCTAGCTGCTCCAGAACTGAATCCGCATCAGCGGGAACGGCGCAGCAGGGCCAGCTCAGCCTCAACCTTCCCCAGGCGATCGGCCAGGTCGGCCAGATCAGACCCCGCGGGGGCGGCCTGTTCCAGTGCCCCAATGCGCTGCAGCATATGCGCCTGGCCATCCATGCAGCGAGACAGCCGGGCCGAACCAATATCCACATCCCCGCGAAGCTCCTCTAGGGATGCCACAAGGTCAGAGGCATCCCCGCCACTCGGCTTGGCAGCCAGCCAGCGGCGCACCATGGCAGCGAGGGGACGGGCCATGGCATCACTAGGCATCACTAGACAGCAGTCAAGCGCCTCCCGCAGGCACCAACCAGGGGCCGGACATCACAGACCCGGATGGAGAGTATCCGTTCCTCCACCGGCCTCAGAGGTTTCCGGATGGAGGCCTGGGCCAGCAGGCTGTAGAGATCCAGGGACATCTACGGAAGTCCACCCGGTTCAGCCTGGACAACTCTGGACAGCTCTGGGCTGCGAAGGAGGATGACGTCGCAGAGGTCTAAGTGGGAACTTTAAAAGACACTCTCCCAGATCACCAAACTTGGGGACAACGTTCCCCCATGTCGACCTTGAGATAAGCAAAGTAGCCAGACACCATACGTTCACTATGACCTAACTCCAACATGTCTTTGTAGAAGCGCTGCTGTAAACGGCCATCCCAAAAAGACACGCCCTCTGCATTCACTTTTCTGGCTGACTTGCATATCGACTCGGTGGTTTGATTGTTTTCGATTGCCAGGGCATTGGACGCATCAAGCAAGCAGATAAAAGTTAGTGCGAGATAAATTACTGTCCTGTTATTCACCACACACCCGGGCAATTCTCCCTAACAATTAGATTTGTCGTAGCATCTGTCTTGCCCTTAGACCAGCCATAGCTTTGCTGAAGTGCGGCGCTTATCTCCTGCTTTCCACTAGCGCCGTCTCTGTTTGCCATTTGCGCCGTCCTGCAAAGTGTCTTGAAACCATCATTAGCGTATGCAGGCTGGAGTAGCCAACCTGCAAGAAACAGTAAGACGATCACCCTTGATTTTGGAAGCCTCATGGGCCTGGGAGTAAAGTAATCCGATTATACGGGCATTTTGGTAGGAAAGGGCAATAAGTCTTAGGCCCTGCTTTTAGAAAGTCTCTGGGGTATTCAGCCCCCCCTAGCGGGTTTCGGCCCAGCCTCAGGCCTGGAGCAGCCGGTTCACGTAGGTCTGGGCTTCGCTGGCTTCTTTGCCCCGGATCGTGGCTACCCAATCGGCGAAGTTCTGCAGGGCCTGGGGTGTGCTCGAAAAAAGGGGGGCGTCAGGCCCTTGGGCATGCCTGAACTAGCTCGCTTGGCTGACTTTGCCGCCGCCCCTTTGCAACCTCGATACGGTGCGCTCAGCAGATAAGGGCCGATGTTGCGCGAACTTGTTTTGGCCATCGGCATCCCCCTGGTCCTGCTGCTGCTGGCGGTGCTGGCAATGGAGCAGTGGCGTGATCAGCTGCCGGCTTGGCTGCAGCGGTTGGCTGAGCGTCCGTCTTGGCTCTGGAACATCGGCATCGGGCTGATCATTGGCCTGTCGCTGCT